>NZ_JBFAIV010000014.1:0-203194 GCF_040654875.1 Streptomyces sp. NPDC050610
CCGCTCGCCCTGAATCCTGAAGGAACCCGGAACTCCGGCCCACAAATACACGGCAGCGTCCCGGACCCCCGCCCCTGCGAGCCCGCCGCCTCCCGCTCGTACTCGGCCGCGGCCGCTCCGGTGGGGGCGCGTCGGCGGGCCGGCCCCGGTTCGTACGGGCTGATGGACTTGGGCGGCTCGTCATCTTTTGGCTGTGGGTGATGGAGCCTGGGTCTGTGGGGGCGCTTAATCCTCTTGGAGGATCGTCACTTCTTGGCGGGTGCGGGGGCGTTGACCGCCAGGTTGCTCGCCATCGTGATGTACGGGCGGACGCCCGCCGTGGTCGGGTAGATGTCGGTCTTGTTGCGGTCGACGATGTCGCCGATGATGCGGCCGATGCGGATCAGCGGGGCGCCCGGGGCGAGGCGTAGGGACAGGTCCCAGACAGGGCTTTCGTCTGTGGCGCCGGCGCGGGCCTTGTGGACCTGTTCGTACGGGACGGTGAAGGAGAAGCGGGTCTCGTCGGCGACCGTGACCTCGGCGGTGAAGGGCTGGGCCGCGCTCTCGCCGCGGGGGGCGGCGGTCACGTGCGGCTTGCTGTCGGGGGCGAAGGCGGTGCCGTGCAGGGTGCCCTCGACGGTGAACGCGGCGGGCTCGGTGCGCAGGGTGCGGACCTCGGCGTGGGCGGTGCGCCGCCAGGCGCGCAGGGAGAGGTTGCCGTCGACCGTCGGGTAGGGGATGGCCCAGGTGAACGGCTTGCCGGGGTGGGGTTCCTTGCCCAGCAGGCCGCGGCCCTCGGCGTACTGGGAGGCTACGCGGCGCCGGGCGTTGTCGTCGGCCCGTACGACGTGCAGGTCCCAGCGGCCCTCGGCCAGGGACAGCTCGTGGGGGGTGAGGACGGCGGTGTACGGGGCGCCGACGTCGGCCGGGGCGGTGAGCGGGAGGGTGACCTTGTCGTCCTCGCCGCGGCGAGTGAGCGTGAGCTTGAGGTCCTCGCCGGTGAGGCCCTTGCGGGCGACGAGGACGACGATGTTGCCGTCGGCGTCGACGCGGGTGGACGCGGTGGGCCGGAGCGGCTTGCGGACTATTTCCTTGATCGCGCTCTTCACGGGCGCCGCGTTGCTCGTGGCGCTGCGGCGGAAGGGGCGTACGAGCTTGCCGGCGGTGCGGCGCAGCATGAGGGAGAGCGGGACCGGGGCGGGCTCGGGCTGCCCCTCGCCGCCGCGCAGCTCCTCTATCAGCCGTTCGTAGCGGGCGGCGATGTGCTCCGGCGCGTACCGCTCGGCGGCGACGCGGGCGGCGCGGCTCATGGAGTGCCGCAGGTCGTCGTCCTCGATCAGCTTGAGGAGGCCCTTGGCGATGGCCTCGGGGTCGCCGACGGGGACCAGGAGGCCGTCCTTGCCGTCGTCGATGATCTCGCCCGGCCCGTGCGGGCAGTCGGTGGCGACGACCGGGACGCCGCAGTGCATGGCCTCGACGATGGTCATGCCGAAGGACTCTTCGCGTGAGGTGACGGCGGCGATGGAGCCCTTGGCCCATTCGGTCTCGATGGGGGACTGGGCGCCCATGAGGACGATGTGCTCGTTCATGCCGAGCTGGTCGATCCGGGTGCGCAGGGCGGCGTGCTCGGGGCCGCGGCCGTAGATGCGCAGCTTCCAGTCGGGGCGCTGGGCGGCGACCTTGGCCCAGGCGTCGACCAGGACGTGGTACTGCTTCACCGGGATCAGCCGGCCCGCGGCGACGACGAGCTTGGCGCTGCCGTCGGAGGGCTCGATGTCGGAGGCGGGCACCCCGTTGGGGAGCGCGATGAGCTTGGTCTTGACGCCGGGGAACTCCGCGCGGTGGGTCGCGGCGTCCGCCTCGGAGACGGTGGTGTGCGCGTCCAGGCGGGGGATGGCGGCGTCCTGGGCGGCGCGGATGTTGGCCTCGTGGGTGCCGTAGATCCGGTGTTCCTGGCCGATGCGCAGGTAGCGGCTCTGGCCGTACTCGGCGAGGTAGATGACGAGGCCGGGGCGGGTGGCGACCACGACGTCGGCGTCGGTGCGGGCCAGGTGGTCGGCGAGGGTGCGGTCGGTCAGCGCGTTGAACTGGGCGCCGTTCGCCTCGACCGGCGGGATCAGCGCGGTGGGCTGCTCCAGCAGCGGGTCCTCGGCGATGTTGCCGGCCACGTCGGGGCGCTTGTCCAGCAGGGAGACCAGGCGGACCTTGGGGTGCAGGGGCAGCCGGGGCGCGGCCTGGGTGCGGTAGACGGAGACGATCTCCACGTCATGGCGGGCCGCCAGGGCCGCGGCGACGTTGAACGTCGAGCGGATGGTGCCGCCGATGCCGTAGGCGTTCTGGATGAGGAAAGAGATCTTCATAGCGGTGGATGCGCGGCGCGGTGTCTTCGCGAGCGCTTTCCCTCCCCCTGGGCTGGATATCCGTATCGTCCCATGATGACCGGAGCGATGCGGTTCCGCGTATTCCGATCCCCAGGGTAAAAGACTGTTCATGGGGAATTCGGTTGCATGTACGGCTCAATATGTGGCGAGGGTCACGTCTTTGACGTCGATGGTGAGGTCGTTCGCGGGGTCGAAGACCGGTTTCACGGCGACCGTGCCGCGCAGCGGGTGCCGCAGCTCACGGGCAGGGGAGACGTCGGTCCGCTTGCGGTCCACGTTGTCGCCCGCGAGCCGGCCGAGCGCGAGCCGCAGGGTGGCGGCCGACCCGGCGCCGGGCAGCCGCAGCCGCAGTTCCCAGGTGTCGTGCGAGGTGCCGCGCCGGGTGAGGAGCCGCTCGTAGGGGAGCGTGCACTCGAAGCGCCGTTCATCCAGAACGGTGACGGCCACGGCGACGTCGTACGCGTCGTCCTCCGGGGAGAGGGCGACGAGCGCCGCCGTGCCGTCGGCGGGCAGCGGCCCGGTGCGGCCGTGCAGGGTGCCGGTGAGGGTGACGGAGTCCGGGCCGGCGGCGATGCGGTCCAGCTCGGCGTGGTGCGGGCGGCGCCAGGTGCGCAGGGTCAGCGAGCCGGCCGCGGTGGTGTAGGGCACCCAGGCGGTGGCCGCGCCGTGCGCGTCGGTGACGAGGGGCAGGGTGAGCAGGCGCGCCTGCTCGACGAGGGCGGCGGCGACCCGGGCGCGCTTGCCGTCGTCGGCCCGCTCCACGTGGAAGTCCCAGCGGCCCTCGGCGAGCCGCGTCGTGGCCCGGTCGAGCGTCGCGGTCAGCGGGCCCTTCCCGGACGCGGGCGCGACCAGCGGCACGCTCACCCGCTCGCCCTCGGCCTTGCCGTCGGTGCCGCGCAGCCGCCCGACGAGGGCGAGGCGCTCGCCGGTCGCACCGCCGCGCGGGACGCGTACGGCCAGTCCGCCGTCGGGGGTCACGCGGGTGGACGCCTTGGGGCGCAGCGGCTTGAGCGGAGCCTTGGGCGCCGCGCTCGCGGCCTCGGCGGCCTGGGCGGCCGGTTCGGGCTTGCGGCGCAGCGGCCGTACGAGCCGGGCGGCGGCGCGGCGCAGGCCCAGGTGCGGCAGCGCGGAGGCCGCGGGGGCGGGCGGCGCGGGCGGTTCGGGGACCAGTTCGGGGCGCAGCTCCCGCACCAGCTCCTCGAACCGTACGGCGATGTGCTGCGGCGCGTACCGCTGGACGGAGGTGCGGGCGGCGGCGCCCAGCGTGCGGCGCAGCGTCGGGGCGTCGATGAGCTTGCGGACGGCGGCGACGAGGGCGGCCACGTCGCCGACCGGGATGAGGATGCCGTCGGCCCCGTCCTCGATGATCTCCCGGGGGCCGATCGGGCAGTCGGTGGAGATCACCGGGACGCCGCAGTGCATGGCCTCGACGATGGTCAGCCCGAAGGATTCGGCGTCGGAGGACGAGACGGCGATGGCGGCCTTCGCCCACTCCGTCTCGATGGGGGAGCGGGGGCCCATCAGGAACGCCCGGTCGCTGAGGCCGAGCTCGTCGACGAGGGCGCGCAGCCGGGCCCGGTCGGGGCCGCGGCCGTAGATGCGCAGGGACCAGTCGGGGTATTCGTCGGCGAGCTGGGAGAAGGCCCGTACGAGCAGGTCGAAGCGTTTTCCCTCGTCGAGCCGGCCGGCCGCGACGATCACCTTGGAGTCGCCGTCGGAGGGCTCGGTCTTCGGCGCGGGCACGACGTTCGGCAGGCAGCGCAGGACGGTCCCGTCCAGCGTCGACTCCGGCAGGTGCTCGCGGTGGGTCGCGGCGTCCTGCTCGGTGACGGTCAGGAAGGCGTGCATCTTGGGGATGACCGCGTCGTGGGCGGCGCGGACGGCCGGGACGTGCGAGGAGTACGTCATGTGCTCCTGGCCGATGCGCAGGAACGGGCGGTCGGCGTCGGCCTCGGCGAGGTAGACCAGCAGGCCGGGGCGGGTGGCGATCACGACGTCGGCGTCGGTGGCCGCGAGGTACTGCGCGACGCGCAGGTCGGCGAGGCGGGTGAAGACCCGCAGCGATCCCTCGGGGTCGGGCAGCCGGGAGCTGGGCTGGTGCTGGAGCTCGTCGTCGGCGTCGCAGCCCGGCGCGTCCTTGCGGAGGTCGATCAGCGGGGTGATGCGGACCTTGGGGCTGACGGGCAGGTGGGGGGTGTCCACGCCGCGGTAGACCGAGACGACCTCGACCTCGTGGCGGGCGACCAGTGCGCTCGCCAGGTTGAAGGTGGCTCGGATCGTGCCGCCGATGCCGTAGGCGTTGTGGATGAGGAAAGCGATCTTCATGGCGTACGGACGCGGGCCGCCCGATGGACGGCGCGCGGGCCCCTCCCTGACCGGAAACGGAACAACCGCTCGTGGCGGCGTGCGGTGGGGCGCTCGCTCCTTCGAGTGACCGAACTCTAGATGTATGAGTAAAGGACTTGTCAAGCGGAGTTGTGGGAAGTGGTGGGAATTGCCCTTATATCGGAAGCGGCGGGCCGCGGCAACCCGTGCGGACGGGCCTTCACCGCCCTGTGATAGCGATGGGAGCGCGACCGTTAGAAGGTAGAGGGGAAAAACCGAAGGTCCGTTCCCTTTTGCCGTTCCCTTTCCCAGGGGGTTCGCGACAGGATGTCCGCGTA
Source organism: Streptomyces sp. NPDC050610 (assembly GCF_040654875.1). Lineage (NCBI taxonomy): Bacteria > Bacillati > Actinomycetota > Actinomycetes > Kitasatosporales > Streptomycetaceae > Streptomyces > Streptomyces sp. NPDC050610. Next base: position 5,024 of record NZ_JBFAIV010000014.1, read on the forward strand.
CCGGATGACGAGGGGGCAATGGCGTTGAAGGCATACAGGCCGATGGCCGTCGCGGCGGCTTCCGCCGCGGCCGCGCTGATGGCGGCCGGATGCAGCGGAAGCTCCGGCGGGGACGAACCCAAGCCGATGAGCGCGAAGCGCCTGGCCCAGGCGTCCCTCGGGGCGAAAGAAGTGAACGGCTACCAGATCGAGCGGGCCTCGGCCAAGAGCGCCGCCGGCGCGGGCAGCGCCAAGGCGGACCGGTCCGAGTGCCAGCCGGTGGCGGCGCTGCTGGGCTCCGCCCCGAAACCGAAGCCGGTCCGGTCGGTGGTCAACACCTTCGCCCGCACCGGGGACGGCAAGGACTACGAGGGCCTCCAGGGCATGGTCCGGGTGGCCGCGTACAAGGGCGGCGGCGCGAAGGACACGCTGGCGGACCTCCGCAAGGCCGCGGAGAGCTGCGGGAGCGGCTTCGGGATGAAGACGGGTGAGGGCGAGGAACAGAAGTTCAGCGCCGTGCAGCAGCTCGCGTCCCCGAAACTGGGCGACGAGTCCGCCGCGTACCGGCTGGTGAACACCTCCGAGAAGGCGCCGAGCCTGGTCGCCGTGGTGCGCACGGGCTCCACCCTGTCGATGTTCTTCGTGACGAGCCTGACCGACCCGCAGCGCGTCGAGATGCCGCAGGACCTGTTGAAGGCGCAGGTCGAGAAGGTGCAGAAGGCGGAGAAGGGGCACGCCACGGCCCCCAGCAGCGGGGACGTCGAGCACGGCGACGCGGGGGAGGCCGGGGACTCGCAGGACAGCTGAGCGGGGCGCGTTCCGGTGCTCTGCCTCCTGCGGTCCGGTTTTCCGGAGTCCCGCTTTCCGGCGCCCCGGCGCGGGCGGGCCGGGCGGCTACCGCGCGGCGGCCGCCGCGGCCGACGCCTGGGCCTCGCCGCGGGCGAGGACGCGCTGGAAGACGTACGTGGCCACATCCCGCCCCGCCTGCTGCGCCTCGGTGTCCGAGGCGGGCACGGACGTGCCGTTCGTGTAACCGGAGACCGTGAAGTAGGCGTAGCGGCCCTCGGAATTGGTGGTCAGCCGACAGGCCTTCCCCCGGCAGAACTTCGGCGCGTCCCCGCCCGCGAGTGAGGCGATGTTGCCCTTGGCCTGCTCCTTGGCCTTGTCCGCCGCGGCCTTGGTGTCGAAGACCGCGACGCCGGCGGTGACCGCGACGCCGCCCTTGACGTAGGTGACGCGGATGACCTCGCGGCAGCCGTTGCCGGTGAGTACGGACCCGAGCGCGCCCTGGGTGGCGGCGGCGCAGTTCGTGGTGGAGTCGGTGGCGGCCTTGGCGTACGTACTGCTGCCCCGGGCGATCTTCTTGCCGGGGAAGAGGGTATCCGCGGAGAGCGGCGCGGTGTCCTTCTTGGCGCTGGCGATGAAGTCGCGGGGGTCCGGCGGGGGCGGCGGCGCGACATCGGAGAAGGTCGGCTCGGGCGTGGTGGACGTGCTCGGCAGGTCCTGCGGGGCGGGCAGGCCGTTCGCGGGCTTGTCCCGGTGCGAACTGGCGACCGCGGTCGCCACGATCGCCGCGATGGCGGCCGTCGCGAGGGCGCCGCCGCCGAGCAGGAACCACTTGCGGCGCCGGCCGCGCGTCGCGGTGTCGTCGGCGAGCGCGGCCCAGTCGGGCGTCGGGCCCTGCCCCGGCGACTGGTCCGGCTGCCCCTGCTGGAAAGGCTGCCCCTGCTGGGGTGGCTGCCCCGGGTACGGAGACTGCCCCTGGTAGGGCGGCTGATCCTGATAAGGCGGCTGACCGGGCGGCCGGCCCGGCTGCTGCGGTGGCTGAGATCCCCCCGGGGCCTCGTACGGCCCTCCCTGCCCAAAGCTCATGGCGCGCATCCTAAGCGAGCACGGCCCGACCGCGCCCCCGTGCGGGCGGGGACGGCGCACGCCGCGCCTGCCGTGCCCCCCGGCCCGTAAAAGCGGTTGGTCGCGGCGCCGGGGAGCAGCGAGACTTCGGGGTTATGGGACATGTGGAAGCGGGACATCTGGAGTACTACCTTCCGGACGGGCGGGTGCTGCTCGGCGATGTCTCGTTCCGGGTCGGCGAAGGCGCCGCGGTGGCGCTGGTCGGGGCCAACGGCGCGGGCAAGACGACGCTGCTGCGGCTGATCGCGGGGGAGCTCCAGCCGCATGGCGGCGCCGTGACCGTCAGCGGCGGGCTCGGCGTGATGCCCCAGTTCGTCGGCTCCGTACGGGACGAGCGGACCGTCCGCGACCTGCTGGTCTCCGTCGCGCAGCCGCGCGTCCGGGAGGCGGCCGAGGCCGTCGACCGCGCCGAACACGCGATCATGACCAGCGACGACGAAGCCGCCCAGATGGCGTACGCGCAGGCGCTCGCCGACTGGGCCGAGGCGCGCGGGTACGAGGCCGAGACCGTCTGGGACATGTGCACCGTGGCCGCCCTCGGCGTCCCCTACGAGCAGGCCCAGTGGCGTGAGGTGCGCACCCTCTCCGGCGGCGAGCAGAAGCGGCTCGTGCTGGAGTCGCTGCTGCGCGGCACGGACGAGGTGCTGCTGCTCGACGAGCCCGACAACTACCTCGACGTGCCCGGCAAGCGGTGGCTGGAGGAGCGGCTGCGTGAGACGAAGAAGACCGTGCTCTTCGTCTCCCACGACCGCGAGCTGCTCGCCCGCTCCGCCGAGAAGATCATCAGCGTCGAGCCGGGCCCGGCGGGCAGCGACGTCTGGGTGCACGGCGGCGGCTTCGACTCGTACCACGACGCCCGCAAGGAGCGGTTCGCGCGCTTCGAGGAGCTGCGCAGGCGCTGGGACGAGAAGCACGCCCAGCTCAAGAAGCTGGTGCTCAGCCTGCGGCAGGCGGCCTCGATCAGCCACGAGCTGGCCTCCCGCTACGCCGCCGCGCAGACCCGGCTGCGGAAGTTCGAGGAGGCGGGCCCGCCGCCGGAGCCGCCGCGCGAGCAGGACATCACGATGCGCCTCAAGGGCGGGCGTACGGGCGTACGGGCCGTGACCTGCCGGCAGCTGGAGCTGACCGGCCTGATGAAACCGTTCGACCTGGAGGTCTTCTACGGGGAGCGGGTCGCGGTCCTCGGCAGCAACGGCTCCGGGAAGTCGCACTTCCTGCGGCTGCTCGCCGGTGACGAGGTGGCGCACACCGGGGAGTGGAAGCTCGGCGCGCGCGTCGTCGCCGGGCACTTCGCGCAGACGCACGCCCACCCCGAGCTGGAGGGGCGCACGCTGCTGGACATCCTGTGGACCGAGCACGCCCGGGACAAGGGGCAGGCGATGTCCGCGCTGCGCCGCTACGAGCTGGAGAAACAGGGCGAGCAGCGGTTCGAGCGGCTCTCCGGCGGCCAGCAGGCCCGCTTCCAGATCCTGCTCCTGGAGCTGTCCGGCACCACGGCCCTGCTGCTGGACGAGCCGACGGACAACCTGGACCTGGAGAGCGCGGAGGCGTTGCAGGAGGGGCTGGAGGCGTACGACGGCACGGTGCTGGCGGTCACCCACGACCGCTGGTTCGCCCGCGCCTTCGACCGTTATCTGCTCTTCGGCGCGGACGGGCTGGTGCGGGAGGTCCCGGAGCCGGTCTGGGACGAGGCCAGGGTCGCGCGCAAGCGCTGAACGCTCTGCGGGAGGTCCGATGCGTCAGGTCCCCCGCCGCTCTGGCCCTGGGCGGCCCCCGGGTCGTACGGTGGGGTGCTGGGCGTTCAGAGGTGCGGTTTTGACCCGCATGGGGGCGGCCCGGTATTCTGCTATTTCGTTATGCGTATTGGCTTGGTCGTTCTCACGCGAGGGGCCCTTACGCCGGTCCACCGGGCCGATGACCAGCGGCTGCTCTCGGGTTGCGTCCCCGCAGCGCCGCCAAGGCTGTCGTGATCGTCCGGGTGGTCCAGTACAGGACCCGTCCCCTCGGTCCTCGCGGACTCGGGGAGACCCCATCACTGAAGAAGCGAAGGCTACGACCGTGCGTACGTTCAGCCCCAAGCCCGGCGATGTCCAGCGCCAGTGGCACATCATTGACGCGCAGGACGTTGTCCTGGGCCGTCTGGCCACTCAGGCCGCGTCCCTCCTCAGGGGCAAGCACAAGCCGGTGTACGCGCCGCACGTTGACACTGGTGACTTCGTCATCATCATCAACGCCGACAAGGTGCACCTGTCCGGCAACAAGCGGACCCAGAAGATGGCCTACCGGCACTCGGGCTTCCCGGGTGGTCTGCGCTCCGTCCGCTACGACGAGCTGCTGGAGAAGAACCCCGAGAAGGCCGTCGAGAAGGCCATCAAGGGCATGATCCCCAAGAACACCCTCGGCCGTCAGATGCTGTCGAAGCTGAAGGTCTACGCGGGCGCCGAGCACCCGCACGCGGCCCAGCAGCCGGTCCCGTTCGAGATCACCCAGGTTCAGCAGGGCTAGTCCCGGCCACCGCCGACCAGCAGAAAGTATCTGAGGAGAATCGTGGCTGAGACCACCGCCGAGACGCCCGTCGAGGAGATCACCGAGGACTTCGAGGGCAACGCGACCTTCGAGTCCGAGGAGACCGAGTACACGAGCGAGTCTCTCGCGTCCCGCTTCGGCGACCCGCAGCCGGCCGCCGGCCTGGGCCGTCGCAAGAACGCCATCGCCCGCGTCCGCATCGTGCCGGGCACCGGCCAGTGGAAGATCAACGGCCGCACCCTTGAGGGCTACTTCCCCAACAAGGTGCACCAGCAGGAAGTCAACGAGCCCTTCAAGGTGCTCGAACTCGACAACCGCTACGACGTTGTCGCCCGTATCTCGGGTGGTGGCGTCTCCGGCCAGGCCGGCGCCCTGCGCCTGGGCGTGGCCCGCGCGCTGAACGAGGCGGACGTGGACAACAACCGCGCCACGCTGAAGAAGGCCGGCTTCCTGAGCCGCGACGACCGCGCGGTCGAGCGCAAGAAGGCCGGTCTGAAGAAGGCCCGTAAGGCCCCGCAGTACAGCAAGCGCTAATCACGCGGCTCACGCTGCTCCCGCCTGCGCCCCGGCGGCACTTTCCGTGCCGCCGGGGCGTTCGGCTATCGGCGGCCGGCGGCGTATACCTGGTCTTCGGGCCCCGGTCACGGGCCCGACACTTTCGCGCGCCATGCGCAGCACGCCTTTTCCCAGGGGGTCGGCCCCCGCACCCCCACGCAATCTCGGAGGACACCAGTGGGACGACTCTTCGGTACGGACGGTGTGCGCGGTGTCGCCAACGCCGATCTGACGGCGGAGCTCGCGCTCGGCCTGTCGGTCGCCGCGGCGCACGTACTCGCCGAAGTGGGCACGTTCGAGGGACATCGCCCGGTGGCGGTGGTCGGGCGTGATCCGCGAGCATCCGGGGAGTTCCTGGAGGCCGCCGTGGTGGCGGGCCTGGCGAGCGCGGGCGTGGACGTGCTGCGGGTCGGCGTGCTGCCGACGCCGGCCGTCGCCTACCTGACCGGTTCGCTCGGCGCGGACCTGGGCGTGATGCTCTCCGCCAGCCACAACCCGATGCCCGACAACGGCGTCAAGTTCTTCGCCCGCGGCGGCCACAAGCTCGCCGACGAGCTGGAGGACCGCATCGAGAGCACGTACCACGCGCACGAATCCGGCGAGCCCTGGCAGCGGCCCACCGGCGCCGGCGTCGGCCGGGTGCGCACGTACGACGAGGGCTTCGACAACTACGTCGCCCACCTCATCGGCGTGCTCCCCAACCGCCTCGACGGCCTCAAGGTCGTCATCGACGGCGCGCACGGCGCGGCCGCCCGGGTCTCCCCGGAGGCGTTCGCGCGGGCCGGTGCCGAGGTCGTCACCATCGGCACCGACCCCGACGGCCTCAACATCAACCACGAGTGCGGCTCCACGCACCTCGACAAGCTGCGCGCGGCCGTCGTCGAGCACGGCGCCGACCTGGGTGTGGCGCACGACGGCGACGCGGACCGCTGCCTGGCCGTGGACGGCGCGGGCGCGGAGGTCGACGGCGACCAGATCCTCGCCGTCCTCGCCCTCGCCATGCGCGACGCGGGCACGCTGCGCGAGAACACCGTGGTCGGCACCGTGATGTCCAATCTCGGCTTCAAGTTGGCCATGGAGCGCGAGGGCGTCCAGCTCGTGGAGACGGCGGTCGGCGACCGGTACGTGCTGGAGGAGATGAAGCGGCACGGCTACGCGCTGGGCGGCGAGCAGTCCGGGCACGTCATCGTCCTCGACCACGCCACGACCGGCGACGGGACGCTGACCGGGCTGATGCTGGCCGCCCGGGTGTCCGCCACCGGCCGTACGCTCACCGACCTCGCGGGCGTCATGGAGCGGCTGCCGCAGGTGCTCGTCAACGTGCGCGACGTCGACAAGTCGCGGGTCGCGACCTCGCCGGAGCTGGCCGCCGCGGTCGGCGACGCGGAGCGCGAACTGGGCGCCACCGGCCGGGTGCTGCTGCGCCCCTCCGGCACGGAGCCGCTGGTGCGGGTGATGGTGGAGGCCGCGGACATCGAGCAGGCCCGGACCGTCGCCAGCCGGCTGGCGGACGTGGTGAAGTCGGCGCTGGGGTAACCCCGCGACTGTCAGGCCGCGGCGCGCTCGCGCTGCTTCGCCCAGAAGAACTTCTGGGCCAGGAGCGTGAGCGTGCCGGCGAGGACGATCCCCGCCAGGTTCAGCAGCAGCTGCTGCACCGAGCCCCGCATCTGGGAGAAGTCGCCGTAGCCGAGCGCGACCGCGGCGTTGGCGGCGGCCGGCACGGTCGTCACCGAGATCGCGACGCCCACCAGCGCGCCGGACTTCGCGGACGTCAGCGAGAGCACCCCGGCGACCCCCGCCAGGAACGCGACCACGAACGAGAACAGGTCCGGCTGCCAGATGAAGGCGGTGTTCGGGCGCGCCGCCTCGACCTGGGCCTGGTGGAACAGGCCCGCCGCGTCCATGAAGAGACTGAAACCGGTCGTCAGCAGCAGCGCCGCCGCGAAGCCGACGACCAGCGCGATGAGCGAGCGCCACGCGAGGCGCGGGGCCCGCTGCACCAGCGCCGTGCAGATTCCGGCCAGCGGCCCGAACTCCGGGCCGACCGCCATCGCGCCGACGATCAGGATCGCGTTGTCGAGCACCACACCGCAGGCCGCGATCATCGTCGCCACCGTCAGGAACACCAGATAGGTGACCGACAGGGTGGACTCCTCGTGGGTGGCCTCCTCCAGGTGCTCCCACACGACGGCGTCCGCGCCCTCGCCCGGCGCCTCGTGCTCGGCCCGGTCCGCCTGCCGGGACAGCGTCAGCTCGACCTCCTCGACCGCGATCGAACCGCAGTCGGGGATGCCGATGGCGCGCAGCTCCTGGAGCAGCCCGTCCGCGGCCTCCCGCGCCACGTCGCACAGTACGACGTCGCCTTCGGGGGCGCGGGCCGCGCCGGTCAGCACGGCCAGGTGCGCGGTGCCGACCGTACGCTCCACGAGCCGCACCACCTCGGTGGTGCGGTGGGCCGGAATCATCATCCTGATGTGCAGCACTGCCGGGCTCCGGGGCTGGTCGGGGGGCGAGGGGTGAGGGGCGAGAGGTGGGGGGCGGGGTCAGAGCTTGCGCAGCGACAGCCGCCGCACCTTGTGGTCCGGGCCCTTGCGCAGTACGAGACTCGCGCGGCCCCGGGTGGGGGCCACATTCTCCAGCAGGTTGGGCTTGTTGATGGTCCGCCAGTTCCGGCGCGCGTAGTCGAGCGCCTCCTCCTCGCTGACCTGGGTGTACTTGCGGAAGTACGAGGAGGGGTCCTGGAAGGCGGTGGCCCGCAGCTTGCGGAAGCGGGTGTAGTACCACTCCTCGATGTCCTCGGGCCGCGCGTCCACGTACACGCTGAAGTCGAAGAAGTCGGCGAGCCCGACGCGGGTGCGGCCGTCCTTGCCGGGCAGCGCGGGCTGCAGCACGTTGAGGCCCTCGATGATGAGGATGTCGGGGCGGTGCACGGTCAGCCGCTCGCCCGGCACGATGTCGTAGATCAAGTGTGAGTAGACCGGCGCGGTCACCTCGTCCATGCCCGCCTTCACATCCGCCACGAAGCGGGTCAGGGCGCGCCGGTCGTACGACTCCGGGAACCCCTTCCGCGACATCAGGCCCCGCCGGTGCAGTTCGGCGTTGGGCAGCAGGAAGCCGTCGGTGGTGACCAGCTCCACGCGGGGGTGCTCGGGCCAGCGCGCCAGCAGCTCCCGCAGGAGGCGGGCGGTGGTGGACTTGCCGACCGCGACGCTGCCCGCCACGCCTATGACGAAGGGGGTGCCGGGCTGCGCGCCGTGGCCGTCGCCGGCGTCGCCGAGGAAGGTGTTCAGGGTGCCGCGCAGCTGGCTGGTCGCCCCTACGTAGAGGTTGAGGAGCCGGGAGAGCGGCAGATAGACGTCCCGTACCTCGTCGAGGTCGATGACGTCGCCGAGCCCGCGCAGCCGCTCGACCTCCTCGGCGGTGAGCGGCAGCGGGGTGTTCTCGCGCAGGGCGCTCCACTGGGCGCGGGTGAGGTCCACGTACGGGGTGGCGTGGTGGTGGCGGAAGTGCGAGTGACTCTGAGTGGGCGGCACGGGTTCATTGTGCGCGGGGGGAGCGGGCGGCTTGTGGGTGGGTGCGGGCGGTCGGGTGGAGGCGGCTCTCGGGGGGCTTTCGGGTGGGTCTCGGGTGGGTGCGGGGCGTCGGGCGGAGGTGGCTCTCGGGCGGGGTCGGGCGGTCGGGTGGAGGTGGCTTTCGGGTGGGTTTGTAGTGGCGGGCGTTGAGTGTGTCTGGGGCCTGTGTGACGCCTGTGGGGGTGCTGCGGAAATTCGGCCCCCAGACATTCGGTCCGCTTGTGTACATGTCGTGTACGTGCTCTGTACGTATTGCTGAGTCACCGTTACGTTCCAGGCTGCCGACCCGTACGACCTGGGGATTGTGTGTCTGTTCTGGATCTTGTGCTGCGTCGTGGAACCCGGTCGTCCGCGGGGCGTGAGGCCACGGAACGCGAGGAGTTCGCGCACCGCGTCTGCGGCGAACTGAGCGCGGAGCTGCCGGACGAGGACCTGGGCGAGGACCTCTCCGACGCGCTCGAACGCTACGAACTGGGCTCCAAGCCGCGCTGCGAGGAGGTCGAATACCTCGACCTCGTGCAGGACGCGATCGACCGGGTGGCGCGCGGGCACTGATCCGGCGGAGCGTCGCGGGGCGGGCCGGGCCGTACGCTGCCTGCATGTGCGGAATCGTTGGATATGTGGGAGGGCAGCCCGCCCTCGACGTCGTCATTTCCGGGCTGAAGAGGCTCGAATACCGGGGCTACGACTCGGCCGGGGTCACCGTCCTCGCGGACGGCCAGCTCGCGGCGGCGAAGAAGTCCGGCAAGCTCGCCAACCTGGAGAAGGAGCTGGCCGCCCGCCCGTTGCCGTCCGGCACCACCGGCATCGGCCACACCCGCTGGGCCACCCACGGCGCGCCGACCGACACCAACGCCCACCCCCACCTGGACAATTCCGGGCGCGTCGCCGTCGTGCACAACGGCATCATCGAGAACTTCGCAGCCCTGCGTGAGGAGTTGGCGGAGCGCGGGCACGCGCTCGCCTCGGAGACGGACACCGAGGTGGTGGCCCACCTGCTGGCCGAGGAGTTCTCCGCCGGCGGCGACCTCGCCGACGCCATGCGGCATGTGTGCCGGCGGCTGGAGGGCGCGTTCACGCTGGTCGCGGTGCATGCCGACGAGCCGGACGTGGTGGTCGGCGCGCGCCGCAACTCGCCGCTGGTGGTGGGCGTCGGGGCCGGCGAGTCCTTCCTCGCCTCCGACGTCGCCGCCTTCATCGCGCACACCCGCGAGGCCGTCGAGCTGGGCCAGGACCAGGTGGTCGAGCTGCGCCGCGAACAGGTCACGGTCACCGACTTCGACGGCGTGCCCGCGGACGTACGGGCGTACCACGTCGACTGGGACGCCTCGGCCGCCGAGAAGGGCGGCTACGACTACTTCATGCTCAAGGAGATCGCCGAGCAGCCGAAGGCGGTCGCGGACACCCTGCTGGGGCGGATCGACGCGAACGGCTCGCTCACCCTCGACGAGGTCCGCATGCCGGGGTCCGTACTGCGCGAGGCCGACAAGGTGGTGATCGTCGCCTGCGGGACCGCCTTCCACGCCGGAATGATCGCCAAGTACGCGATCGAGCACTGGACGCGGATGCCGTGCGAGGTGGAGCTCGCCAGCGAATTCCGCTACCGCGACCCGATCCTGGACCCGCGGACCCTGGTCATCGCCATCTCGCAGTCCGGGGAGACCATGGACACGCTGATGGCGCTGCGGCACGCCAGGGAGCAGGGGGCCAAGGTCCTGGCCATCTGCAACACCAACGGCTCGACGATTCCGCGCGAGTCCGACGCCGTGCTCTACACGCACGCGGGGCCGGAGGTGGCCGTCGCCTCCACCAAGGCGTTCCTGACCCAGCTCGTGGCCTGCTACCTCGTCGCGCTGTACCTGGGGCAGGTGCGCGGCACCAAGTGGGGCGACGAGATCGGCTCCGTCATCCGGGAGCTGTCCGCGATCGCCACCCAGGTCGACGAGGTGCTCGGCACCATGGAGCCCGTACGGGAGCTGGCCCGTTCCGTGGCCGCGGCCGGGAAGAACACGGTGCTCTTCCTGGGGCGGCACGTGGGGTATCCGGTGGCGCTCGAAGGCGCGCTGAAACTCAAGGAGTTGGCGTACATGCACGCCGAGGGGTTCGCGGCGGGCGAGCTCAAGCACGGGCCGATCGCGCTGATCGAGGACGATCTGCCGGTCGTCGTCGTGGTGCCGTCGCCGCGCGGGCGGTCCGTGCTCCACGACAAGATCGTCTCGAACATCCAGGAGATCCGGGCGCGCGGCGCCCGTACGATCGTGATCGCCGAACGGGGCGATGTGGCCGTGGCGCCCTACGCCGATCACCTGATCGAGATCCCCGCCACGCCGACTCTGCTCCAGCCGTTGGTGGCCACCGTGCCTTTGCAGGTCTTCGCGTGCGAGCTGGCGACGGCGCGCGGCAACGAGGTCGACCAGCCGCGCAACCTGGCCAAGTCGGTGACCGTCGAATGATCATCGGGGTCGGCATCGACGTCGCGGAGATCGACCGCTTCGACGCGGCCCTGCGCCGCACACCGGGGCTCGCGGCGCGGCTCTTCCTGGAACGGGAACTGCTCCTGCCGAGCGGGGAGCGGCGGGGACCCGCGTCGCTGGCCGCGCGCTTCGCGGCCAAGGAGGCTTTGGCCAAGGCGTTGGGGGCGCCTGCGGGGCTGCTGTGGACGGACGCCGAGGTGGTGACGGAGGCGAGCGGGCGGCCGGTGCTGTCGGTGACGGGGACGGTGGCGGCCCGGGCTGCGGAGCTGGGGGTGCGGGGGTGGCATGTGTCGCTGAGCCACGATGCCGGGGTCGCTTCCGCTGTGGTGATCGCTGAGGGGTGACGGGGGCGGCCGGGCCGCCGGGTCGCGGGGTGGCGGCTTGGGGCTGGTGCCGGGTGCCGGTCGTGGGTGCGGTAGTGGGCGGGTGCGGCTCGGTGGTGGGTGCGGGGGCGGCGGCTCCGGGGCAGGGGTCCGGGACCGCATATTTACGGGCCGGCCAGGGTGTTGCCAAGGCCGGCCCCTCCCGTAAGCCGACCCGCAAATACACGTCAGCGTCCCGGACCCCTGCCCCTGCGCCCCCGCCCCCTCCCGTCCGCGCCCCGCAGCCGGGGCCCGCAGCCGGGGCGGGGGTGGGGCTCGCCCCGCTCTTGGGGTGGGTGGGGGAGGTGGGGTGTCTGCGGCCTGGTTCTGGGGGCTTGTCCCCGCGTTGAGGGGTTCCTCCTGTACCCGTCCGTAGGGTGCCTTCCGTGTCTGTCCGCGGGGAGGACTGGGTATCTCCCCGTCCCTGGGGCGGTCGCGGGTTGGTGGGTTCGCGTCGTGGAGGTGGGGGCCGGGCATACCGTGGGTGTGAGGGGAGCGGTGATCCTATGACGACAGGGTTGGCCGACAACGTCAGGAAGTACCGGCGCGTGGCTGGGCTGAGCCAAGAGGCGTTGGCTCATGAGGCGGAGCTCTCGCCGGCCGTCGTGCGCAAGGTCGAGCAGGGCGGGGACGTCCGTGTGGAGACCCTGCACGCACTGGCCCGGGCCCTCGGCGTGACGACGTCGGCCTTGTTCGCGACGGAGGCCCCGCTGCCGGTCACCGGCGATGAGGCGAACCTGCGCCACCTCGTGGAACTGCGGAAGGCGTTGATGCCTCCGGTGGGCATCGCCGCGACGTTCTCCGATCACGGGGAGGCCGGGGAACTCGCCGTCCTGCGGCGGGAGGTCAAGGACGGGCACGCGCTCTACTACGCCGACCGCTATACATCTGTGGCGAAGAAGCTGCCCGGACTCCTGCGGGCCACGGAGGCGACCGTGGCGGCGTCGGACGGCGAGGAGCGGCGGGACGCGGTGGTCGTGCGGGCCCAGGCGCTGTTGCTGGCGGGCAAGTACCTGACGCAGGTCCGGCAGTACGACATGGCGTATCACGCGCTCGCCGAGGGAATCCGGCTCGCCCGAGAGGCGGAGCAGACGCTCACCGCTGCCACCGGGGTGGTCGGCATGTGCTGGCTGCTGCTGCGGCAGGACCGCTTCGACGAGAGCGAGCAGTTGGCCGCTGTCACGGCTGCGGACATGGAGCCGCGCATCTCGGATGCCGCCCCCGGACAGTTGGCCGTTTGGGGGGAACTGTCCCTGCGGGTCGCCGCTGCGGCCGTCCGCAACAACCGGCCCGATGTGGTCCGGGAGGCCCGCCGGATGGCGGGCGCGGCCGCGAGCGCCCTGGACGCGGAGCAGCAGGACTTCCCGTCCCATTGGGGGTCGTTCGGTCCCGTCACGGCGGAGCTGAAAGCAGTCGAGGATCTGTCGATCACGGGCGACGCGCGAGGGGTGCTCCGGCGCGCGGACGACGGCCTGCTGAGCCGGAAGGCCGTGCGCAACTACGGCAAGCCGACCGCCACCAGCTGGGACCGGCACCGGCTGGACGTGGCCAAGGCCCATGCGGCCCTCGGCTCCCACCAGGACGCCATGGCGGAACTGGACCAGCTCCGGCGCTCCTCGGGCGAGTGGCTGAAGCACCAGGCCATGGCCCGCTACATCGTGAGCGACATCCTCAGGTCGCGTAAACGGACCCTGACTCAGGAGATAAGGGAGATGGCGGCTCATCTGGGCGTGACCGAGTAGCCGCCATGGACCGTGGCGGTTCCGTCGCGCCAGGTAGCGAACCGCTGTTGCCCGTACGTGGTTTGAGGTGTTGGCCGCTCGTACGGTTTCTGTGTCCCGGCGATGGATGGAGTGGTGGGAGCCGATGGAGAGCGGTGGCAACCCGCAGGACGACAGCGACAGCGGGAACAAGCATGGGGGCGGTGGGTCGGATGAAGGGGGGAACACCAACGACGGGCAGGGGCCCGCGGACGGTCAGTAGATGAGTGAGCGGGAGGCGAACGGGGGCGGGGGCGCGGGGCTGGCCTCGGTGCTTGAGGGGAAGGGCGTGCTGTCGGCGGACTGGCGGCCCGCGTTCGACGCGGTGCCGCGGCACTGGTTCGTGCCGGATGTGATCTGGCCGGGGCGGGCCGGGATGAATCGGCAGAGTGACCGGGTGGTCCGTTCCGAGGAGCCCGATGTGTGGTGGGAGGCGGTCCAGCGGGACGCGCCGATCACGACGCAGTGGGACGACGGGGCGTACCGCGGGCCGGGCAAGGGCCGGATTCCGTCCTGTTCCAACTCCATGCCCAGCATGGTCTTCTCGATGCTCGACGCCCTGGCCGTACGGGACGGGCAGCGGGTGCTGGAGATCGGTACGGGCACGGGGTGGAACGCTGCCCTGCTCTCGCACCGGCTCGGAGCGGACCATGTGGTGACGGTGGAGGTGGATCCGGCCGGGGCCGAGGAGGCGCGGGGGCGTTTGGAGGCGGCCGGGTTCGCGCCCGTGGTGGTGGTCGGGGACGGGGCGCTGGGGTATGCGGAGGGGGGTCCGTACGACCGTACGATCGCCACCTGCTCGATCGGCCGTGTGCCCCGCTCCTGGGTCGAGCAGACCAGGCCGGGCGGGGTGATCGTCGCTCCCTGGGGGCCCGCGTACGGCGGGGAAGCGGTGGTGCGGCTCACGGTCGGCGACGACGGCAGCGCGTCCGGCCGTTTCACCGGGACTTCTGCCTTCATGCGGCTGCGCGAGCAGCGGGTGCGGCGCGTTCATGTGCGCGAGTACCTCAAGGGGCGGCCCTGGCCGGCTGACGGGGTCAGGTCCGTGACGGAGCTGTCGCCGGAGGGGGTGGGGGACTGGGCGCGGATGTTCGCCATCGGCGTCCAGGTGCCGGGGGCGTTTCCGTGGATGGAGGAGTATCCGGACGGTTCGTACACGCTGTGGCTCCGGGACACGGCCGTCACCTCGTGGGCCACGGCGGACTTCGAGAAGGGCCGCAGCCGTTACGAGGTGGTGCAGGCGGGGCCTCGGAGGCTGTGGGACGAGGTGGAGGCCGCGTTCCGGTGGTGGGAGGGGCGGGGGCGGCCCGGAGTCGGGCGGTTCGGGCTCAGCGTGGCGGGGGAGCGGGAGGTTGTCTGGCTGGACTCCCCCGAGACCCCGGTGCCCGTCCTGGAGACGTCAGGCCGTCACGTCCCGCCAAGCCGCCGTCAGAGCTGACGCGACCTCCACGGAGGTGATGGGGCGGGAGCCCAGGTGGCGGGCGGCGAGGCCGTGGAGGTAGGCGCCGGTGGAGGCGGCGTCGTGGGGGGAGAGGCCCGCGGCCAGGAGGGAGCCGGTCACACCGGAGAGGACGTCGCCGCTGCCCGCGGTGGCCAGCCAGCCGGTGCCGGTGGGGTTGGCGCGTACGGGGTGGGCAGCGGTGGCGATCAGGGTGGTGGAGCCCTTGAGGAGGGCGGTGGCGCCGTAGCGGTCGGCGAGGGCCCGTACGGACGACAGGCGGGAGGCCTCCACCTCTTCGCGGGTCGTGCCGAGGAGGGCTGCCGCCTCGCCCGCGTGCGGGGTCAGGACGGTGGGGGCCTGGCGGGTCCGTAGCCGGTCGGCCGACGGCAGTAGGTGCAGGGCGTCCGCGTCGATCAGGATCGGGACGTCCGAGGCCAGGACGTCGGACATCGCCTGGTGCGCGTCCTCGCCGTCGCCCAGCCCCGGGCCGATGATCCACGCCTGGACGCGGCCGGCCTTCTTCGGCGGGCCGGGCGAGACGAAGCATTCGGGGAAGCGGGCGATGACGGCGTCCGAGCCGGGGCCGACGTAGCGGATGGCGCCGGCGCCGCCGCGCAGGGCGCCCGCAACGGTCAGTACGGCCGCGCCCGGGTAGCGGGCGGAGCCCGCCACGACGCCGACGACGCCCCGCCGGTACTTGTCGCTCTCCGCGGCGGGGCGCGGCAGCAGCGCCGCGACGTCCGCGTGCTGGAGCGCCTCGATGTCGGGTTCGGGCGGCAGCCGCAGGCCGATGTCGACGAGGCGGAGCGCGCCCGCGTGTTCGTGTGCCGGATCGATGAGGAGCCCCGGTTTGTACGCACCGAAGGTGACCGTGGCGTCGGCGCGTACCGCCTCGCCCGTCACCTCGCCGGTGTCGGCGTCCACGCCGCTCGGCAGGTCGACCGCGACGACGGCGCCTGTCGCGGCCCGGATCAGGGCTCGCGCGTCGGGGCGGAGTCCGCCCTTGCCGCCGATTCCGACGATGCCGTCGACGACGAGGTCGGCGCGGGCCACGGCGTCCGCGCCGTCGGCCGCCGGCAGGGTTCGGCCGCCGGCGGCGCGCAGGGCGGCGAGGCCGCCGGGATGCGTACGGTCGGGGGCGAGCAGGACGGCGCTCACGCCCGCGCCGCGCCGGGCGAGCCGTGCCCCGGCGTACAGGGCGTCGCCGCCGTTGTCCCCGCTGCCGACGATCAGGGCGACGCGCGCCCCGTAGACGCGGTCGAGCAGGCCGGTGCAGGCGGCGGCGAGTCCGGCGGCGGCGCGCGCCATGAGGGCGCCGTCCGGGAGTCGTGCCATCAGCTCGCGTTCGGCGGCCCGTACCTTCTCCACGCTGTAGCCAGTCCTCATGGGCCCAGTGTCCGCGAACTCGGCGGGTGCGTCAGGGCGGCGGTTCCTTTCCCGCGGGTCGTCTGGGGAGCGGGCGGGCCGGGTACGCGGAGTGCGTGCCCCCACCACTCACCCGAACCGCAAGAAGATCTCCGGTGCGCTCCTGGGAGTGCTGTGCAGCAGAGCGGCCTGAGACACTGGCGGTGATGACTGAGACACAGATGCGCGCTCGTGCCGTTGTCGACCTGGCCGCGCTGCGGGAGAACGTGCGTGCCCTGCGGGCCCGTGCGCCCCGTGCCGAGCTGATGGCCGTGGTCAAGGCCGACGCGTACGGACACGGCGCGCTGCCCTGCGCCCGCGCGGCCCGCGAGGCCGGTGCGAGCTGGCTGGGGACCGCCACGCCGCAGGAGGCGCTGGCCCTGCGCGCCGACGGCGACCGGGGGCGGCTGATGTGCTGGCTGTGGGCGCCCGGCGACCCCTGGCGCGAGGCCGTCGAAGCGGACATCGACGTCTCGGTGAGCGGGCTGTGGGCGCTGCGCGAGGCGGAGGCCGCCGCCGTCGCGGCCGGCCGGGTCGCGCGCGTACAGCTGAAGATCGACACGGGGCTCGGGCGGAACGGCTGCCAGCCCGCCGACTGGCCCGCCCTGGTCGGCGCGGCGCGCGCCGCCGAGCGGCGCGGCACCTTGAAGATCACCGGCCTGTGGTCGCACTTCGCGTGCGCGGACGAGCCCGGCCACCCCTCCATCCAGGCGCAGCTCTCGGTCTTCCGGGACAGCGTCGGCCACGCCGAGGCGCAGGGCCTGGAGCCGGAGGTGCGTCATATGGCCAACTCTCCGGCGACCCTGACCCTCCCCGAATCGCACTTCGACCTCGTGCGGCCCGGGATCGCCGTGTACGGCGTCTCGCCGTCCGCCGAGATCGGCGCGCCCGGCGACTTCGGCCTGCGGCCCGTGATGACGCTGAGCGCCTCGCTGGCCAACGTCAAGCGCGTACCGGGCGGCCATGGGGTCAGCTACGGCCACAAGTACGTCACCCCCGGCGACACCACCCTCGCCCTCGTCCCCCTCGGCTACGCCGACGGCATACCCCGTGCCGCGTCCGGCACCGGTCCCGTGCTCATCTCGGGGAAGCTGCGCACGGTCGCGGGGCGGGTGGCCATGGACCAGTTCGTGGTCGACCTGGGCGGGGACGACGCGGAGGTCGGCGACGAGGTGGTGCTCTTCGGGCCGGGCGACCGGGGCGAGCCGACCGCCGAGGACTGGGCGCTGGCCACCAACACCATCGGATACGAGGTCGTCACGCGCATCTCCGCGCGCGTGCCGCGCGTCTATGTCGGTGAGAGCGATGCCACGGGGGGCAAAGCATGAGTGACGCGACGAGCGGCCCGGGCGCGGCCGCTGCCAGGGGACTGAACTGGGGCTGGAAGCGCGGCGCGGGAGTGGCGGGCGCGGCGATAGGGGTGGTCGCGGCGGGTGCGGCGGCGGGCGTCGCGCTGGAGCGGCTCACGGTCGGCCGCGGCATGCGGCGCCGGGCCCGCCTCGCGCTGGACTCCGCGGGCCCGTACGGGACGCTGCGCGGCACACCCGGCACGGCCGTCGCGGAGGACGGCACCGAGCTGTACTACGAGGTGGACGAGGTGGCGCCGGAGGGCGCCGCCGAGGGGACGGCGCTGCGCAGGCGGCTGTTCGGGCGGCGGTCGCCGCGGCAGCCGGTCACCGTCGTCTTCTCGCACGGCTACTGCCTCGGGCAGGACGCCTGGCACTTCCAGCGGGCCGCCCTGCGCGGCGCCGTCCGCGCCGTCTACTGGGACCAGCGCAGCCACGGGCGCTCCGAGCGCGGGCGAGGCCAGCGCGAGAGCAACGCGCCCGTCTCCATCGACCTGCTCGGCCGCGACCTGAAGGCCGTCATCGACGCGGCGGCGCCCGAGGGGCCGCTGGTGCTGGTGGGGCACTCGATGGGCGGCATGACGATGATGGCGCTGGCCGCGCAGTACCCGGACCTGGTCGCCGAGCGCGTCATCGGGGCCGCCTTCGTCGGCACCTCGGCGGGCAACCTCGCCGACGTCAACTACGGGCTGCCGGTCGCCGGGATGAACGCCGTGCGGCGCGTGCTGCCCGGCGTGCTGAAGGCCCTGGGCTCGCAGACCGACCTGGTGGAGAAGGGGCGGCGGGCGACCGCGGACCTCTTCGCGGGCGTCATCAAGCGCTATTCGTTCGGGGCGAAGGACGCGGACCCGGGGGTGGCGCGGTTCGCGGAGCGGCTCATCGAGGCGACGCCCATCGACGTCGTCGCCGAGTTCTACCCGGCCTTCGCCGAACACGACAAGACCGAGGCGCTGTGCGCCTTCGACAGCGTCCCCGTGCTCGTCCTCGCGGGCGCGGGCGACCTGATCACCCCCAGCGAGCACAGCGAGGCCATCGCGGCGGCGCTGCCCGACGCCGAACTGGTCCTGGTGCCGGACGCCGGGCACCTGGTGATGCTGGAGCACCCCGAGACCGTGAACGGCCGGCTGCTGGAGGTGCTGGCCGCGGCGGGCGCGGGCGAGGCGCTGACCTCGCAGGCCGCCTCGGGCGAGGGCACGGAGCGCGGCTGAGAGGGCCCAGGGGCTCCTCGCAGGGCTCTTTTACGGGCGCGGGCGGGCGTGCCGGTGCTGCCGCCGGGCGGTCCGGCGGCAGCACCGGCGCGCGTGCGGTCCTCGTGCCCGTACGAGCAGTGCGCACGGGGCGTACGGCTCCAGATCATGGCGCTCCGGCCCGTACCATCGGCCGTTATGAACGTCCCGCACACCGAGTCCGTGGCCGCTGCCGCCACCGCACAGATCACCGTCAAGACGCCGGAGCGCATGCGCGAGCTGGGCCGCGGCCTCGCCGCGCTGCTGCGCCCCGGCGACCTGGTGCTGCTCACCGGCGAGCTGGGGGCGGGCAAGACGACGCTCACCCGCGGCCTGGGCGAGGGGCTGGACGTGCGCGGCGCCGTCACCTCCCCGACCTTCGTGATCGCGCGCGTGCACCCGCCGCTGGGGGACGGCCCGGCGCTGGTGCACGTGGACGCGTACCGGCTGAACGGCGGCCTCGACGAGATGGAGGACCTCGACCTGGACGTCTCGCTGCCGGAGTCGGTGGTGGTCGTGGAGTGGGGCGACGGGAAGGTCGAGGAGCTGTCGGAGGACCGGCTGCACGTCGTCATCGAGCGGGCGGTGGGCTCCTCGGCCCCGGCCGCTTCGGGCGATGGCTATGACGGCGGCGACGGCGATGGCGACGGCGATGGCTATGACGACGGCGACGATGTGCGGGACGTGACGCTGACCGGGGTGGGCGCGCGGTGGGCGGGCGTGGACCTGGCGGCGCTGGGCGAGCTGGGGGCTTCGGCGGGCTGAGCCCGTAGGGCCCGGTGGCCGGTATGGCGGGTTCCGTAAGCGGGGTGCCGCTCACATTCCGACAAGCCGTCGGGAAGATGTTGCGCGCGCGGTGCCGCGCGTGGTCACATGGAGGCGTATAGAGCCGGTTAGGTACACCTAACCAAGACCTGTCCGCCCCAGCAGCCCCAGGAGGCATCCATGTCGGCCAAAGAGCCCGCAGCTGCCGTGGCAGCCCGGCGTGACGAGGAACGGCAGCCCACGATGAGCGACCTGCTGGCGTCCTGCGCCGCCGCCAGCGCCGTCTCGACCCCGCCGACGGCTCCGGAGTCCGCTGCCCCGGAGAAGAACTCGGCGACCGTTGAGACGGACGGCCCGGCCGAGGCCGGACCGCACGCCGCGTAGCCGGAGCGGCCCGCGCGGGCGCTCCCGGCGTTAGCCCGAACGGGGGAACCGTCCTACGGGACCACGACCACCTTCGTACCGGTCGTGGCGAACTTCCACATCGCGGCGCCGTCCGCCCGCTGCTCGCGCACCGCACCGGTCTTCTTCGGCGCGTTCGGATTCGGCGTCGAGCCGTCGATCGCCGCGCTGAAGCCGAAGACGATGCCGCCCTGCCCGATGTGGAACTGCACGATGTGCTCGACCGCGACGCCGTCCGAGCCGGTCAGCTGCGGCGTACGGCCCCTGGGCGGGACCTCGTACGTGCCCGGCTCGGGGCTCACCGAGCTCGGCGCCACCTCGAACGTCCGCGTCGCCTGCTCGTTCTCCCCCACCAGCCACACGCGCTTCGCCTTGAGCCCGTAGACGACCCGCAGCCCGGTGCCGGACGAGGCCGGAACGGCGGTGGACTTCTTGTCCTTGCCGCCCTTGTCCTTCCCCTTGCCCTTGTCCTTGGGGTGCCCGGACGGGGAGGAGTGCGCGGCGCCGGCCTTCGCCGGGTTGTCCGGCGCGGCCGATGCCTGGAAGGCGAGGAATCCGACCACGGCGAGTGCCGCCGCGGTGAGCCCGGCCACGACCGGCCCCGAGCTGCTGCGTGCCACGCTGCGCACCCTTTCGTCCTACGTACGACTTTGCGGCTGACCGTAGCACCCGGCCGCCGCGCCGCCGCGCCGTCGGCGTGCAGGGCCGCCCCGCCCACCCCGTGTGGGCGCGAGCCGGTCGGGAACCGGGGGCCGCGCCGCGCGCCGTAGGCTGTAGGTGTGCTGCTGCTCGCTCTTGATACCGCCACCCCCGCCGTCACCGTCGCGCTCTACGACGGGGACGGCGGCACCGTCGTAGCCCAGTCGAACCAGGTGGACGCCCGGCGCCACGGGGAGCTGCTGCTGCCCGCCGTCGACCGCGTGCTGGGCGACGCGGGCGTGGGGCTCGCCTCCGTGACCGGCGTCGTCGTCGGCGTCGGCCCCGGCCCGTACACCGGGCTGCGGGTCGGCCTCGTGACGGCCGCCTCCTTCGGCGAGGCCCTGGGAGTCCCGGTGCACGGGCTGTGCACGCTCGACGGCATCGCCTACGCGGCCGGAACCACCGGTGAGCTGCCCGGCGAGTTCGTGGTGGCCACCGACGCCCGCCGCAAGGAGGTCTACTGGGCGCGCTACGCCGACGCCCGCACCCGCCTCGGCGAGCCCTCCGTCGACCGCCCCGCCGACATCGCGGACGCGGTCGGCAGCCTGCCGGCCGTCGGCGCGGGCGCGCTGCTCTACCCGGACGACTTCGCGGACATACGGCCCGGCCTGCCCCAGCACCAGTCCGCCGCCGCGCTGGCCGCCCTCGCCGCCGAGAAGCTCGCCGCGGGCGAGGAACTGCCGGCCCCGCAGCCGATGTACCTGCGCCGCCCGGACGCCAAGGTGCCGGCCAACTACAAGGTGGTCACGCCCCGGTGAGCGCCCCCGCCGCCCCGGTGTCCGTGCGCGAGATGCGCTGGTGGGACCTCGGCCAGGTGCTGCCGCTGGAGCGCGAGCTGTTCCCGGACGACGCCTGGTCCAAGGGGCTGTTCTGGTCCGAGCTGGCGCACGCGCGCGGCCCGGGCGCCAACCGCCGCTACGTGGTGGCCGAGGACGCCGAGGGCCGCGTCGTCGGCTACGGCGGGCTCGCCGCCAACGACGGCACCGGCGACATCCAGACCATCGCCACCGCCCGCGACCACTGGGGAACCGGCCTCGGCGCGCGCCTGCTGACCGAGCTGCTCGCCGCCGCCACGGCCTTCGAGTGCCACGAGGTGCTCCTCGAAGTCCGCGTCGACAACGACCGCGCGCAGCGGCTGTACGAGCGCTTCGGCTTCGAGCCCATCGGCGTGCGCCGCGGCTACTACCAGCCCGGCAACGTGGACGCCCTCGTCATGCGCCTGCCCGGCCCGTCGCCGCGGGGCGGGGACGGCCCGGCCGAGCAGGGCGCCGAGAGCCGGGTCTGACGGCCGCGACGGAGGCAGCCGGCGGGGCGGGGGACGGAGGCGGAGACGGCCCGACCATCGGCTCGTCCGGGTGAACGAGGCTCTGTTCGGGGCTGGGTACCCTGGGCTGACGGCTCAGAATCGCGCCCATGGGAGAGAAAATGACTGCCAGCGCCCCCGAGCAGCCTCTGATCCCGCAGCCGCCCGCTACCGTCACCGCGCTGCGTCAGGCCATCGCCCAGATCGCTCCGGCCGCGCTGCCCGCCTTCACCCGTGAGCTGGACCAGGCCGCGGACCAGGCGAGGCAAGGCTCCGACCTCGCCCCACTGCGACGCTTCGCCACCCAGTGGGCCGCTTACGTGCAGATTCAGCGACAGCCGCGCGTCGCCGTGCGGCTTCGCGAGCTGGAAGACCTCACCGAGTCGGACGACGCTGCCCAGGCCCGCCGGGCCGCGGTCGAGATCGGGGGCATCCTCGACGACGCCTATGCCGCTGTCGCCCGGGCGGAACGTTGAGCACCGAAGCCTGGAGCTGGGAGTACGACCCGGACCGCGAACACGTCGCGGGAGGCGTGCCGGCCGAGATCGTGACCGAGGTCGAACGTCTCGCGGGCCAGCTCGTCGAACTCGCCGCTGTCGGCGTGGACGTCACGGACATGGGCCAGGGCCCTCGGGCCGGTGGGCTGCGCCGTATGGACGCCGCCGGCGGCTGGTTCCACTTCCTGGTCGCCCCGAGGATTCAGGTGATCATCATCGTGAAGATCGTTCCGCCGTTCGGGAGCCTTTAGCCGGCCCGGCCGGCTGTGACCAAGGCCCACGGATTCCGCTGTCGCCCGGGGCGCAGGCGTCAGGAGCGGTCCTCCGCGGATGCGACGGCGGCCTGTGTCCCCTCCGGTGCGGCGATCTTGAAGTCAGCGGCCAGGACCCGCATCACCTCGTCCGCGCCGGTCAGTTCCCGTTCCTTACGGGAGCCGTCCGGGGCGGTCTTCGCGAGCGTGCGGCCGCGCAGGGCCAGGTGGCCCTCCGGGGTGATGCGAAGGGCGGTCAGGGCGCGGGAGAAGGGGGAGCGGGGGTGGGTGGCCATGTACCAGTTCATCACCTCGATGTCCGTGTGCAGGACGGGGTCGAGGGTGAAGGCGTACTGGTCGGCCCACGCCCCGGCCTCCCTGGCCTGGAGGACCCACAGGCCCAGCGGTCCGT
Source organism: Streptomyces sp. NPDC050610 (assembly GCF_040654875.1). Classification (NCBI taxonomy): domain Bacteria; kingdom Bacillati; phylum Actinomycetota; class Actinomycetes; order Kitasatosporales; family Streptomycetaceae; genus Streptomyces; species Streptomyces sp. NPDC050610. The sequence continues at coordinate 27,909 of NZ_JBFAIV010000014.1, forward strand.
CGTGCTCCTCCCGCACCAGGCGGTGCGACTGCTCCCCGGCCCGGAATTCGGTGTCCTCGACGAGCGGAATCGCTTCGAGCAGACTGCCGACGCCGCCGAAGCCGACGTCGGCGACGTAGCGGTGTTCCTCACCGGGGACGCGGACGAGCAGCAGCATGTGGGTGCGCGGCCGTACGGCGACGGGGTTCCCGGTCCGCACCCGCGCCGTGAGCGGCGTGACGTGGAAGCCGAAGGACCTGAGCACCGCGGCGAACAGGGTGTTCTGCTCGAAGCAGTAGCCGCCGCGCCCGCCGCGCACGAGCTTCGCCTCCAGATCGGGCAGCGCCAGCGAGGGGGCCGAGCCGAGCACGGCGGCCAGGTTCTCGAACGGGATGCTGTGCAGGTGCGCGCTGTGCAGGGAGCGCAGCACGGCCGCGGTCGCCCGCCGCTCGCCGGTCCAGCCGGTACGGGCCAGATAGGCGTCCAGGTCGGGGCCCGGGGCGTCGTCGGGCGCGGTCGCGGTGGTCGTCGTGCTCGCGGGGGCGGAAGTCGGTGGCATGCGTACGACCGTACGGAAATGAGCGGCGGGGTGCGTCGGGCCGGGGTGGCGGCCGAGCGGTCCTGCGGGCCCAGGACCCCGGGTGAGCTGCCGGGTTGCGAGATGGCGAACGCGGTGGGTTAGCCTGCGATCACAGTTGGTGACGGCGGCTTCCCGGTCGCCTTCGCCGTGCGGCGCCAGGGAGTTGAAGCACGTGAAGGACCCGCAGATCGCAGAGCTCATCCGGTTCGTCCGCGAACACTCGCCGTTCTACCGCGAGTTGTACGCCGGGCTGGCCGACGACACGGCGGAGCTGACCGCGCTCCCGCTCATCCCCATGCGCGACTACTGGGCGGCGCACGGCCTGCGCGACAGCCGGGTGATGACCGGGCCGCACACGGACGGCGTCGTCTTCAACACCGGAGGCACCACGTCCGCGCCCCGGATCTCCGTCTACACCTGGGACGAATGGCGGTCGGCGGGCCGCCTGTTCGGCGAGGCACTGGTCGCCGCGGGGCTGCGCGAGGGCGACCGGGTGGCCAACCTCTTCTACGCCGGGCGGCTCTACCCGAGCTTCGTCTTCCTCTACGACTGTGTGCAGGACCTGCCGGTGCGCACCGTGCAGCTGCCGATCAGCGGCAACGCGCCGCTCGACTTCACGGTCGGCGTCATGCGCGACTTCGCCGCCACCGTCGTGGCCGCGCCGCCCACCTCGCTGTGCCGGCTGGCGACGGAGGTCGTCGGGTCCGTGGGCTCGCTGCCGGACGTGCGGCTGGTGCTGTTCGGCGGGGAGGCGTTCTACGACGATCAGCTCGCCCTCATCGCCCGCGCGTTCCCGGCCGCCGAGGTCCGCTCCGGCGGCTACGGCAGTGTGGACGCGGGCGGCCTGGGCGGCCCGGTCCCGGACGAGCCCGACACGCGGGTGCACGAGACCTTCCCGGACAAGGTGCTGGAGCTGCTGGACCCCGACACCGGCGAGGTCGTCGAGGAGCCGGGGCGGCCGGGCCGGGTGGTCGTCACCGACCTCACGCGGCGGCTGATGCCGCTGCTGCGCTACCCCGTCGGCGACCTCGCCGAGTGGGTCGACTTCCCCCGCCGCCGCTTCCGGCTGCTCGGCCGCTCCGGCGAGGAGGCCAAGGTCGGTACGGTCAACGTGGACCTGGAGGGCCTGCACCGGCTGGTGGCGGGCGCGGACGAGGCGGGCCGGGCCGTCGGCATGCAGGCCGTGGTGCGGCACCGGGAGGGGCTGGACGAACTCGTCCTGCGGCTCGCGGGGGCGAGCGGGTCCGGGGTGGACGGTGCGGACGGGGCCGAGGGGGCTGACGGGGCCGATGCGGCGGGCCGCGCCGACCTGGAGCGGGCCCTCACGGCGCGCGTGCACGTAGAGGACTTCGCCGAGACGCTGGAACTCGGCCTGATCCACCCGCTCGCCATCGAATGGGTCGCGCCGGACGGCCTCGCCAGCAACCCCCGCACCGGGAAGCGGCTCCGGCTGATCGACGAGCGCGTCGGCTGATACGGGGGCGTCGGTGGGTGCGGGGGCGTCGGCGGGCCCGGGTGTCGGCGGGCCCAGGCGTCGATGGGTGCGGGCGTCGGCGGGCCCGCGGAGGCTCGCGCGCTCGCGCCCGTACTCATGTTCGCGCCCATGTCCGTACTAGCGCCCGTATCCGTACATGTCAGTCAGCCCCCGCCGTCCGGCCGCCGCGGGTGACTGTTCGAACGCGAACTCCCCCTCCGCACAAAGCCGTTGGTCGAAGCCTTGGCGGCCCTGTCGCGCGGCCCGTCCGCGCCCGGCGGCTGTGACCTCACCCCCGCAGTGCTCGTTGCTCTCGTGAACACCGCAAGCGACGCCGCTTGCCCAGCGAACGGAGACGCACTCGTGACGACGCTCACCGCTGCCGGGGAGGAGATCATTCCGCTCACCTTCGGCGGCCTCGCGTACGAGGGGCGGATCGTGCACCGGCCGGGCGCCCGCCTGGCACCCGTGGTCCTGGTCGGCGGCGCCTTCCAGACCAAGGCGGGCTGGGGGCGGTTGGAGCAGGGGTTCCTGGCCGACGCGACCGTGATCACCATGGACCTGCCCGGCGGCGGCGACGCCGACCGGCTGCCGCCGGAGTGCGGCTTCGACTTCCTCACCGGCGCGCTCGACCACCTGCTGAGGTCGGTCGCCCCGGGCCCGGTCAACGTCTTCGGCGCCTCCTACGGCAGCGCCGTGGCCTACCGCTGGGCCCGGCTCCACCCCGAACGCTGCGCGCGGCTCGTGCTGTTCGGCACCATGGCGCAGATGACGGAGCACGTCCGCGCGGTGCTCCAGCGCACCCTCGACCTCGCGGAGCAGGGGCGCCACGAGGAGTTCGTCGAGCAGGTGCTGGACGGCCTGGTGTGCTTCGAGCCGGACGCCGCCATCACCCGCCGCAACGTCGTCATCCGCTGCCTGACCAGCATGCTCAACAACATGACGGCGGACGAACTCGACAAGTACCGCGACAACACGACCCGGCTGCTGGACTACACCGCCGACCCCGGGGGCGAGCCCGCCGCCGTCCCCACCCTGGTCGCGACCGGCGAGTACGACCCGCTGACGACGCCGCTGCTGAGCCGGGCGGCGGCGGCCCGCTGCGGCGACGCGCACTTCACCACCATCAAGGGCGCCGACCACATGGCCCACCTGGAGCGGCCCGCCGAGGTCGTCGACCTGGCCGTGCGCTTCTTCGACGGCCGGCCGCTGAGCGGCCTGGAGTACTGCGGCCCGGTCGAGTACTTCGGGCGTACGGGCCGCCTCGCCACGGTGCCGCCGGGGCGGGTCGCCGGGCGGTAGGGCGGGTCACCGGACGGTACGAGCGGTACGAGGGGTACGAGCGGTAGCGGTCGGCGCGGGCGCGCACGGCCCGTACGCGCCCCCCGGCCCCGCGCCCGTAGGCCCGTACGCGCCCGGCCCCCGCGCCCGTACGCGCCCGCGTCCGTACAACCCGTACGCGCCCCCCGCTACTTCTCGCCCTCGCCGCCGCCCCCGCGGGCGAGCAGCCCGTCGGTGATCGCGGTGATCTGGTCGGCGACGTCGTAGTCCTCCGTCAGCTCCTGCCAGCGGTCGGCGAGCGCGGTCAGCCGCGGCAGTCCGTCCGGGTCCGCCGACGCGGGGGCGGAGAGCATCTCGGGGAAGTACCGCCGGCGGCCGGGCTGTCCGGCGCGGCGGGCCATGGCCGCCTGGAAGACGAGTTCGCCGTAGACGTAGTGCCACAGCGTCCGGTACGCCCGTACGGCCTGGCGCTCGTCGAGTCCGCAGCGCATCGCCGAGTCGATGATCTCCTCGACCATCCACAGCGCGTGCCGGTCGGTGACGTCGCCGAGGCCGAGGATCTCCACGACCCACGGCATCCGCCGCAGCACGTCGTGCATGTGGACGGTGACGGCGATGAGCCGTTCGCGCGGGTCCGCCGGCAGTTCGGGGCGGGGCAGGGTGCGTGCGGTGCCGACGAGCACGTGCATCAGCAGCTCGTCCTTGTCCTGGACGTGGTGGTAGAGGGCCATCGGCGTGCTGCCGACCTCCTTGGCCAGCCGCCGCATGCTCAGGGCCGCGACGCCTTCCTCCTCCAGGACGCGGCGCGCGGTGGCGACGATCGTCTCCAGTTCGAGTCGGCGGGGCCGCCCCACGGCCCGTTTGCCCTGTTCCTTCGCCACGTCCGTCGCCACTTCCTTCGTCACGGGCCCATTCTCTCAGCGGCTATTTTTATACGCGTATAGTAATGTCGATGGCAGAGAGATCCGCGGACAGACGCGCGGACCTGCGGAGTGGTTCCACGAGGTGGGACGGAAGGGGACGGCGTGAGCGACGAGGCCCGGCAGACGCGCTGGCTACTGGTGGTGGCGCTCACCGTGCAGTTCACGGTGGCGCTCGACATGGCGGTGGTGAACGTCGCGCTGCCCGACATGAAAGCGGACCTCGGCTTCACCGCCGAGGGCCTCCAATGGGCCGTGAACGCCTACGCGCTCGCCTTCGGCGGCCTGCTGATGCTCGGCGGCCGGCTCACCGACATAGCCGGGCGCCGGCGCACCCTGATGGCCGCGCTCACCCTCTTCGGCGTCGCCAGCCTCGGCGGCGGCCTGGTGTGGTCGCCCGGCGGGCTGATCGCCGCCCGCGCGGCCCAGGGCGTCGCGGCGGCGGCCCTCGCGCCCGTCGCCCTCGCCCTGATCACCGTCACCTTCCCGGCCGGGCCGGCGCGGTCGCGCTCGCTCGGGCTGTGGGGGATGGCCGGGGCCGCGGGCGGCGCCATCGGGGTGCTGGCGGGAGGGGTGCTGACCGAGGCCGCGGGCTGGCGGACCGTACTCCTGGTCAACGTGCCGATCGTGGTGTTCGCCTACGCGGCGGCCCGCCGTTCGGTCCCGGCCGACCGGCGCACCGGCCCGCCGCCGCGGCTCGACGCGGGCGGCGCCCTGCTGATCACGGTCGGCATGACGCTGCTGGTCCTGGGGGTCGTACGGACCGAGACGTACGGCTGGGGCTCCGCGATGACGATCGGCACGCTCGCGGTCGCGGCGGTGCTGCTGGCCGCGTTCGCCGCCGTCGAACTGCGGGTGGGCCAGCCGCTGCTGCGGATGGGGCTGCTGACCCACCGGCCGGTGCTGGCGGCCAACCTGTTCATGCTGCTGCTCGCGTCCGGGCAGTTCGCCGCCTTCTACTTCTCCTCGCTCTACATGCAGCAGGTGCTCGGCTACGGAGCGACCGCCACCGGCGTCGCGTTCCTGCCCTTCTGTGTCGGCCTGGTGGCCGGATCGATCCTCGCGCCGCGCCTCATCGCCCGGCTCTCGATGCGCTGGACGCTGGTCGTCGGCGGGGCGCTGGGCGCGGCCGGGTTCGCCTGGCTGGCCGGCGCGGTCGGCGTCGACGGCGGCTTCGCCGACTCGATCCTCGGCCCGTTCCTGCTCGCCAGCTTCGGCATCGGAATGTGCTTCGTGCCGCTGGGCACGGCCGGGACCGAGGGGGTCGCGGCCGCGGAGGCGGGCATGGCCTCGGGGCTGCTCAACAGCTCCCGGCAGATCGGCGGTTCGGTGGGGCTGGCCGCGCTCGTCACCGTCGCCGCGGGCGCGACGGGCGGCAGCCGCGCCGAGGCGCAGGCCAACGGGTACGCGACGGCCTTCGGGGTGGGCGCCGCGCTGCTGGCGGCGGCCGCGCTGACGGCGCTGCTGCTCCCGGCGCGTACGGGCGCGGAGAGTACTCGTGCGGCTGAACCGGCGTCGGGGGCGGGGCCCGGGGGCAGGGGCGAGGCCGGTGGCGGCGGCGGATCGCCGGTGACCGAGTCCGGTTCGACCGTGACCGAGTCCGGTCCTGGTCGCGACGGAGCACAGGAGGGCGCGCCGCGCTGAGCGTATTCTTGACTTCGGACGAAGCGAAGTCAGGGCTCACGCGGAGTTCCGTGGTGGGCCGCGCGTACGGGGAGGGCGGTCTCGCAGATGCACTGGTTCTGGTGGGTGTTCATCTTCTTCGCCCTGGGCGGTTTCACCAAGCTCGCGGACACCGCCCGTACCGCCTTCCGCACCCGCCACGAACGGAAGCTGGAGCTGCTGGAGTCCGGGCGGCGCGAGCGCCAGGCGGAGCGGCAGGCCGTCGAGGCGGCGAACAAGCAGCCGGAGCCGGTCTGCGGCTGCGGGCACCACCTCGCGAAACACGACAAGCAGGGCAAGTGCCATGAGACGGTCGAGGTTCCCGTCGCCTGGGACGCGGAGAAGAAACCCGTGCAGTACGAGCCGGGCGTGTGCAACTGCCAGCAGTACGTGGGCCCGCAGCCGCTGACGACGCTCTACGCGCAGGACCTGACGGACCTGGCGTAGCTGGCGGCCGGTGCGCTACGCGCAGGACCTGGCGGACCTGACACGGACCTGGCGGACCTGACGTAGCGGGCGGCCGGCGCGTCGGGCCTACTCGCCGGCGGGCCGGCCCAGCAGCATGGCGGGCGCTCCGGCCACCCGGGTCAGGAAGATCACGCAGGAGTTCGGCCCGGAGGGCTTGAGCTTCTTACGCAGTTCCTCGGGCTCGATCGCGGAGCCGCGCTTCTTGACGACCACGACCCCGATGCCGCGCTCGCGGACGATCGCCTTCAGCTTCTTGAGGTTGAAGGGCAGCGCGTCCGTGATCGCGTACGCGGTGGCGAACGGCGTCGGCCGCAGCTCGTCCGCCGTCACATAGGCGATGGTCGGATCGATCAGCCGGCCGCCCACCTGCCGCGCGACGTCCGCGACGAGATGGGCGCGGATGACCGCGCCGTCCGGCTCGTAGAGGTACGGGCCCACCGGGCCCGGCTCGGGATCGGGCAGCCCCGCGCCGCGCAGGGCGTACGGGCCGGGGAGCAGCGTCGCCGTGCGCGCGCCCGGCGCCTCGGCGCCGAACCAGAGCACGGCCTCCTTCACATCGCCGCCGTCCGAGATCCACTCCGCCTCCGCCTCGGCGGGGATGATCTCGTGCGGAATGCCCGGCGCGATCTTGAGCGCGGCGTACCGGGCGTTGCGCGCCGCCCCGACGGCCCAGGACAGGGGCGGCGAGTACGCCTCCGGGTCGAAGATGCGGCCGCGGCCGCCGCGTCGGGCCGGGTCCACGAACACGGCGTCGTACCCGGACGTGTCGACGTCGGCGACGTCCGCGCGGCGCACCTCGATGAGGTGGCCGAGGCCCAGGGCGGCGGCGTTGGCCCGTACGGCCTCGCAGGTCGCCTCGGACTGGTCGACGGCGAGCACCGAGATGCCGGCCCGCGCGAGCGCGATGGCATCCCCGCCGATGCCGCAGCACAGATCGGCGACGCTCCGCACCCCCAGCTCCGCGAAGCGCCGCGCACGGTGCGCGGCCACGGAGGCACGGGTGGCCTGCTCGACGCCGCCCGGCGTGAAATACATCCGGTACGCGTCCTCCGCCCCGAACTTCGCCACCGCCCGCTGCCGCAGCCGCGCCATCCCGAGCGCCGCCGAGACCAGTTCGGCGGGGTGATCGCGCCGCAGCCGCGTCGCTGTCGCCAGCTCCTGAGCCGGGTCATGATCACGCAACGCGTCGAGCAGCCCCTGCCCCTCATCAGTGAGCAGCGAGCCCAAGGCGGCACCACCGCCGGACGGATCAGAAGCGGAATTCAGTACAGACACCCGCCCATTCTCCCCACCCCACCCGCCAACCGCACGAGCCCCCGCACTGCGGCCTGCCGCTTGCGGCTTGTGCGGCGGGTGAGGGCAAGTGCGCCAGCCCGTCCGATGCGCGGGGGCGGGCGCCCGTCTGTCTCAGCCCGCCCGACGCGCGCGGCGTGCGCCCCGGCCTGTCCGGCGCGTGAGCGCCCGTCTTTCAGCCTGCCGGTGCGCGGGGCTGGCCTCCCGGGCTGTCCGGTGTGCGAGCGCCCGTCTTTCAGCCTGCCGGTGCGTGAGCGCCCGCCTTCGGCCCGCCCGGCGTTTGAGGGCAAGAAGCCCTGGTCGGTCCGGCGCGTGAGGAAGGCACCCCGGCCTCTTCGGCGCGCAAGCCCCCGTCTTCAGCTTGCCCGGCGCGCGGGGCAGGCGCCCCGGCCCGCTCGCTGCGCAAGCGCGCGTCTTTCAGCCGCCCGGCGTTTGAGGGCAGACAATCCCGGCCTGCCCGGTGCGCGGGGTCGGCCTCCCGGTCTGTCCGGTGCGCGAGCGCCCGCCTTCAGCCCGCCCGGCGTGCGCGGTGGGCGCCCCGGCCTGTCCGGCGCGCAGATGCCCGTTTTCCAGCCTGCCCGGCGTTTGAGGGCAGACAATCCCGGCCTGTCCGGAGCGCAGGGCTTGGCCTCCCGGCCTGTCCGGCGCGGAAGCCCGCGTCTTTCAGCCTGCCCGGCGTTTGAGGGCCGGGGCCCGGGGCAGAGCCCCGGAAGCCGGGCCGGCGTGCCCCGGCGGCACCCCCCGTTGCGTTGCGCAGAATTGCGCCGCATTGGCACTCCGCTTGACCGAGTGCTAACCGCGTCATAGTCTCGCATCTGGCACTCTCCACCGGGGAGTGCCAAACACAGCGACGGGCAGATCCGGCACCCGCGACGACGGATCACACCTGGTCGCCACCTCAGACAGTTAACCCCGTGAGATCTCCGAAGGGGGAGGTCGGATCGTGACGACCGCCAGCTCCAAGGTTGCCATCAAGCCGCTTGAGGACCGCATTGTGGTCCAGCCGCTCGACGCCGAACAGACCACGGCCTCTGGCCTGGTCATTCCGGACACTGCTAAGGAGAAGCCCCAGGAGGGCGCTGTCCTGGCCGTGGGCCCGGGCCGCTTCGAAGACGGCAACCGTCTTCCGCTCGACGTCGCCGTCGGCGATGTCGTGCTCTACAGCAAGTACGGCGGCACCGAAGTGAAGTACAACGGCGAGGAGTACCTCGTTCTCTCGGCCCGCGACGTGCTCGCGATCATCGAGAAGTAATTCACCGAAGTTTGCCTGATCTGCGCCCCTGGCTCCCCGCGTCTGAAAAGCCGGGCGCCCGGGGCGCAGTTCGTTTGAGCGATAGCGGTCACCGCCGCGTGGCCGGGGATCGCAACGAGAGGACTTGAAGCAACTCATGGCGAAGATCCTGAAGTTCGACGAGGACGCCCGTCGCGCCCTTGAGCGCGGCGTGAACAAGCTTGCCGACACCGTCAAGGTGACGATCGGCCCCAAGGGTCGCAACGTCGTCATCGACAAGAAGTTCGGCGCCCCGACCATCACCAACGACGGCGTCACCATCGCGCGCGAGGTCGAGATCGACGACCCGTACGAGAACCTGGGCGCCCAGCTGGTGAAGGAGGTGGCGACCAAGACCAACGACATCGCGGGCGACGGCACCACCACCGCCACCGTGCTGGCCCAGGCGCTGGTCCGCGAGGGCCTGCGCAACGTCGCCGCCGGCGCCTCCCCGGCCGCCCTGAAGAAGGGCATCGACGCCGCGGTCAAGGCCGTGTCCGAGGAGCTCCTCGCGACGGCCCGCCCGATCGACGACAAGGCCGACATCGCGGCCGTCGCCGGCCTGTCCGCCCAGGACAAGCAGGTCGGCGAGCTCATCGCCGAGGCGATGGACAAGGTCGGCAAGGACGGTGTCATCACCGTCGAGGAGTCCAACACCTTCGGCCTGGAGCTCGACTTCACCGAGGGCATGGCCTTCGACAAGGGCTACCTGTCCCCGTACATGGTCTCCGACCAGGAGCGTATGGAGGCCGTGCTCGACGACCCGTACATCCTGGTCCACCAGGGCAAGATCGGCTCGATCCAGGACATGCTGCCGCTGCTGGAGAAGGTCATCCAGGCCGGCGCCTCCAAGCCGCTGCTGATCATCGCCGAGGACGTCGAGGGCGAGGCGCTCTCCACCCTGGTGGTCAACAAGATCCGCGGCACGTTCAACGCCGTGGCCGTCAAGGCCCCCGGCTTCGGCGACCGCCGCAAGGCCATGCTCGGCGACATCGCCACCCTCACCGGTGCGACCGTCATCGCCGAGGAGGTCGGCCTCAAGCTCGACCAGGCCGGTCTGGACGTGCTGGGCACCGCCCGCCGCGTGACCGTCACCAAGGACGACACGACCATCGTCGACGGCGGCGGCGACTCCGCCGACGTCGCGGGCCGCGTCAACCAGATCAAGGCCGAGATCGAGTCCACGGACTCGGACTGGGACCGCGAGAAGCTCCAGGAGCGCCTCGCCAAGCTCGCCGGCGGCGTCTGCGTCATCCGCGTGGGTGCGGCCACCGAGGTCGAGCTCAAGGAGAAGAAGCACCGTCTGGAGGACGCCATCTCCGCGACCCGCGCCGCGGTCGAGGAGGGCATCGTCTCCGGTGGCGGTTCCTCGCTCGTGCACGCCGCGAAGGTCCTGGCGGACTCGCTCGGCAAGGAGGGCGACGAGGCCACCGGTGTCGCCGTCGTCCGCCGCGCCGTCGTCGAGCCGCTGCGCTGGATCGCCGAGAACGCCGGCCTGGAGGGCTACGTCATCACCTCCAAGGTCGCCGAGCTCGACAAGGGCCAGGGCTTCAACGCCGCGACCGGCGAGTACGGCGACCTGGTGAAGGCCGGCGTCATCGACCCGGTCAAGGTCACCCGCTCCGCGCTGGAGAACGCCGCGTCCATCGCGTCGCTGCTGCTCACGACCGAGACCCTGGTCGTCGAGAAGCCCGCCGAGGAGGAGTCCGAGGCCGGTCAGGGCCACGGCCACGCTCACTAGTCACCCCTGGTGACACGCGGTCGCCGAGGCGGCCGTAGCGCGCGGAGACCCGGCGCCCCTTCGGGGGAGCCGGGTCTCCGCGCTTCGGTCACGCCGACGGCTGCCGGGGCGGGGCTGCTCCGGCCCGTACGTCCGTACCGGTATGTGTGTACCGGTATGTGTGTCCGTACCAGTCCGTCCGTACAGTCCGTCCGTTCGTACCGCCCGGACTACTGCGGCCCGTATTTGCGGCCCGTGCTCGACGACACCCGAGAGAGCGCGCCGCGCGGCGCGATCTTCGCCAGGCTCGTCAGCGCCTTGTACCGCGGGTCCGGTACGGACAGCGATTTGCCGCGCGCCAGATCCCGCAGGGCCGCGTCGACCAGCTTGTCGGCGTCCAGCCACATCCACGCCGGGATGTTGCCGGTGCCCATGCCCGCCCGCTGGTGGAACTCGGTCCGTACGAAACCGGGGCAGAGCGCCATCAGCCGCACCCCGCTCCCGGCCAGGTCCCGCGCGGCGCCCTGGGTGAACTGGACGACCCACGCCTTGCTCGCCCCGTACGTGCCGCGCGGCACGAACGCCGCCACCGACGCGACGTTCACCACCCCGCCGCGCCCCCGCCCGCGCATCGAGGCCGCCGCCGCGCTCGTCAGCCGCAGCACCGCCTCGCAGTGCACCTTGAGCATCGTCAGCTCGTCGGCCATCGGCACGTCGAGGTAGTTGCCCTTGTTGCCGAACCCGGCGTTGTTCACCAGCAGGTCCACCGGGTGCGTACGGTCCGCGACGCGCTCCTCGACCGCGGCGATCCCCTCGTCCTGCGAGAGGTCGGCGCGGAGCACCTCCGCCTCCACGCCGTGCCGGTCGTGTAGCTCGGCCGCCTGGTCGCGCAGGCGCTCGGGGTCGCGCGCCACCAGCACCACGTTGTGCCCGTCGGAGGCCAGCCGCCGGGCGAAGGCGGCACCGATGCCGGCCGTCGCTCCCGTGATCAGTGCAGTCGTCATACGCGAACGTTAGTGCCCGGCGAGCCCTCGCCGCTCGCCGCCTGTCCGCCTTCTTCGGCCTTGCGGGCGACGTAGTTGACGGCCTGTCGCCTGGTCACCTCGGGCAGCGGGTCGCCCGCAGCCAGGAGGCGCGGCAGAAGTTCGCGTTCCGTGGTCACCGCGCGGAAGAAGAACGAGACCGTCACCTCGTGGTCCGGCCGGTGCACGATCTCGACGGGGTCGCCGGCGCGGATCTCGCCGGGTTCGAGCACCCGCAGATACGCGCCGGGCAGCGCGGCCCGGGTGAACCGGCGCACCCAGCCCTTCTCCTGGAGCCAGCCCGCGAACGTACGGCACGGGATGCGCGGCGAGGTCACCTCCAGCAGCAGGTCCGGGCCGACGCGCCAACGCTCCCCGACGAGCGCGCCGCTGACGTCGATCCCGGCGGTGGTGAGGTTCTCGCCGAACACGCCGGGCGCGAGCTCGCGCCCCAACTCCCGCTCCCAGAAGTCGAGTTCCTCGCGCGCGTAGGCGTACACGGCCTGGTCGTCGCCGCCGTGGTGGCGCAGATCGCAGACGGCGTCCCCCGCGACGCCGCTGCCTCCGGTGCCCTTGGGGCCCGGCGCGGCCACCGCCACCGGGCCGTCGGCGGGGCGCTTGTCGATGCCCGTACCGGCATCCCAGTCGGTGTAGTCAGCGGTCTTGGGTCGGCCGAGATTCACGGTGAGCAGACGCATGGGCAGCAGGGTAGACGAAGTGCCCCAAAGTGGTGTGCGAATATTTTCAGCCACCTCCAAGCTGCCCTTATGCTCAAAGCATGATCGAGGCTCGTCATCTCAGGGTGCTGCGTGCTGTCGCCGCCACCGGCTCGCTCTCCGCGGCCGCCCGCGAACTGGGCTGCACCCAGCCCGCCGTCAGCCAGCAGATGAAGGCCCTGGAGCAGTCGGCCGGCACCCCCCTGCTGATCCGTACGGGCCGCGAGACGCGCGTGACCGAGGCCGGAGCGGCGCTGGTGCGGCACGCGTCCGGCATCCTCTCCGGGCTGGCGGCGGCGGAAGAGGAGGTCGCGGCCATCGCCGGGCTGCGGGCCGGGCGGGTGCGGCTGGTCTCCTTCCCCAGCGGCAGCTCCACGCTGGTGCCCACCGCCCTGGCCGACCTGCGCGCGGCGCACCCCGGCACCCGCATCTCACTGGTCGAGGCCGAACCGCCGCGCTCGGTGGAGATGCTCCGCGCGGGCGACTGCGAGATCGCGCTGGCCTTCCGCTACCCGGACGTCCGCGGCGCGGACCCGGCGGCCGACGCGGAGTGGGACGACCTGGTCGTACGCCACCTGCTGACGGACCGGCTCGTCGGCGTCGTCCCCGAAGGCCACCGGCTCGCGGACGCGGATCAGCTCGCCGTGGGCGACCTGGCCGAGGAGTCCTGGATCGCGGGCTGTCCACGCTGCCGCAGCCATCTGGAGCGGGTCTGCGAGAGCGCGGGCTTCACCCCGCGGATCGACTTCGCCACGGACGACTATCCGGCGGTGTTCGGCCTGGTCGGAGCCGGTATGGGGGTGGCGGTGATGCCCGAACTGGCCCTGGAGACGCTGCGCCCCAAGGGCACCCGCACGGTGCGGGTGGAGCCCGCCGTGGAACGGGAGATCGTGGCGCTCACCCTGCCCGACCTTGACCGCGTGCCCGCGGTCGCGGCCATGCTGGACCGCTTGGCGACGGCCGCGGCGCGCTGAGGCCGCGGGGTCTGCTGGGGGCTGTCCCTGCGCGGGGCTGCGGCTCCGTCCGTGCTGAGGCACGGCCCTCCGCGTAACGGTCGGCCTTCCGCGCCGACGGGCGGTTCTCGGCGCGTACCGGCGGGCGGCCCTCGCGGGCCGGTTCGTCCGGATGGCGGATGAACGTTTCTTCAGAGGCTGGGCGCGTCTTCAGAGAGGCGTCGCGCCGGAGGCCGCGATCACCCGGTGCCGCGCCCGGCCCATGAGTTCCTCGCGCTCGTCCTCGGTGAGGCCGCCCCAGACGCCGTACGGCTCCCGTACGGCGAGCGCGTGGGCCGCGCACTCCGAGCGCACCGGGCAGCGCATGCACACCTCTTTCGCCGAGGTCTCTCGCGCGCTGCGGGCGGCGCCCCGTTCACCCTCCGGGTGAAAGAAGAGGGAGCTGTCGACGCCCCGGCACGCGGCCAGGAGCTGCCAGTCCCACAGGTCGGCGTTGGGACCGGGAAGGCGGGAGAAATCTGCCATTGCTTATCCCCTCGGAAGCGTTCTGATCCGGACGCACTGCCCATGACCGTACATCCACTGTGTAAGCAGATGTAAATATGACTCATCGCGAATCTAGTCATAGACACCTCCAAAATGGAAGAAAAATCCCAGAAGATAGGCAAATGGGGCATAGGGTGGTGTCGAGGTGGTCGGGCCGGGCCTGGCCCGTTCCGTGTCGACCCCCTCGCGTGGACTGCTGAAGGCGGTCGCCCGAGCCCGTAACTCTTTCGGGTGACCGTCGTTGAGAGTGCGAGGCGGTTGACGGATTAAGGACTCGGGCAGATGTCCGAGCGCGTCGATCGCGCAGGTGACGATCAGTACCAGCCTGGAGGCTCAAGGTGACGCGCAGCAGCTGTGAGAGCCGCGGAGGACAGCCATGACATCCGTCCTCGTCTGTGACGACTCCCCGCTTGCCCGAGAGGCGCTCCGCCGTGCGGTGGCGACCGTGCCCGGCGTCGAGCGTGTGACGACGGCGGCCAACGGCGAGGAAGTCCTCCGCCGCTGGGGCGCCGACCGTTCGGACCTGATTCTGATGGACGTGCGGATGCCCGGTCTCGGCGGCGTCGAAACCGTGCGGCGGCTGCTCTCGGCGGACCCCGGGGCCCGCATCATCATGCTCACGGTGGCCGAGGACCTCGACGGGGTGGCGCTGGCCGTCGCCGCCGGGGCGCGCGGCTATCTGCACAAGGACGCCTCGCGCGCCGAGCTGCGCGCGACCGTCACGCAGGCGCTCGCCGACCCGACCTGGCGGCTCGCCCCGCGCAGACTGCGATCGGCCGAGATGGGCGCGGCGCCGACCCTGACCGCGCGCGAGATCCAGGTGCTCGAAGGCATGAGCCACGGCCGCTCCAACGCGGAGATCGGACGTGAGCTCTTCCTCTCCGAGGACACGGTCAAGACGCACGCCCGCCGGCTCTTCAAGAAGCTCGGCGCCTCCGACCGGGCGCACGCCGTGGCGCTCGGATTCCGCTGGGGCCTGGTCCGCTGAGACCGATGCGGCGTACGGCGTTGTGAGGTCGCGGCGCGCACCACTCGTCCGGGTGGTGCGCACCGCGACCTCGCTGCGTCGGCGTCCGACGCCGAAACCCCGAGGGATGCCGCATCCTTGAGTGTGTGACTCCTCCCCGGCGGAGGCCGAGGTTCCTCACTCGGCCGGCAGCGACCTCATGACGGACGGGCTCGAACCGGTGCCGCACGGTACCGGCGCAAGTCATCGGCGGAGTCGTTGGCGCGGGGGCGGATATACCCGGATGGGGAGGCGCGAGACGTGAGTGCGAGGACATCGACGCGTAACGGTTCGATGCACAACTACGAAGGCGGTGCCATGGATCGCTGGGCGTCAAGGCACCATGGACCGATGCGCGACGACGAGAACACGGCGATCGGCGCCCTCGTCACACGCGCCGCCGAGGGGGACCGGCGGGCCACCCACGACCTGCTCGCCCTGGTGCACCCCCTTGCCCTGCGCTACTGCCGCACCCGGCTCTCCCGCCTGCCCGGCGACGCCCGCCACTTCGTGGACGACCTGGCGCAGGAGGTCTGCCTGGCGGTGCTGTGCGCGCTGCCGCGCTACCGCGACACCGGCCGGCCCTTCGAGGCGTTCGTCGTCGCGATCGCCGCCCACAAGGTCGCCGACCTCCAGCGGGCCGCCATGCGCCGCCCGGGCAGCACGGCCGTGCCGTCCGACGAGATGCCGGAGCAGCCGGACGACTCGCTCGGGCCGGAGGAGCGGGCGCTGCTCAGCAGCGACGCCGAGTGGGCCAAGAAGCTTCTCGCCAATCTGCCGGAGCACCAGCGTGAGCTGGTGCTGCTGCGGGTGGCCATCGGGATGACGGCCGAGGAGACCGGCCAGATGCTGGGGATGTCGCCGGGCGCGGTGCGGGTCGCGCAGCACCGCGCGATGAGCCGGCTCCGCGCGCTGGCCGAGCAGTAGGCGCCGGATAGCGGACGGCGGGCGAGCAGGGCGTCGGCGGCAGGTTGTAGCGGCAGGGCGCGTACGGGCAGGGGATTCCCGTACGCGCGCGTGGGCCGGGCATCGTCGACGCGTGCGCGCGCCGGGAGCGGGTGCCCGTTCAGGCAAGGGTGAGTGTGCCCGTACGGTCGTGGCGCGAGCGTCGTACGGGCACCGGTCGGCGGCCGCGGCGGCTGTTCGTACGCCGCGCGAACGCCGTATGAATACACAAGTGATGAGTCCCTCATTCGTCGTGGAATGAGACACCTGTGGCTCCCGTTAGCATGGACGTCCGCGCCGAGGCAAGACCATTGGGAAGGTGTCATGACTGACAACGTCGACGGAATGCCTGCGAAATTCGCGATGCTCGGGCTGACGTACGACGACGTGCTGCTGCTGCCGGGCGCCTCTGAGGTGCTGCCGAACGCGGTCGACACCTCGTCCCGGGTCTCGCGCAACGTACGCGTGAACATCCCGCTGCTGTCCGCCGCGATGGACAAGGTCACCGAGGCGCGGATGGCCATCGCCATGGCCCGCCAGGGCGGCGCCGGCGTCCTGCACCGCAACCTCTCCATCGAGGACCAGGCCAACCAGGTCGACCTCGTCAAGCGCTCCGAGTCGGGCATGGTCACCGACCCGATCACGGTGCACCCCGACGCGACGCTGGCCGACGCCGACGCGCTGTGCGCGAAGTTCCGCATCAGCGGCGTGCCGGTCACGGACCCCGCGGGCAAGCTGCTGGGCATCGTCACCAACCGCGACATGGCCTTCGAGCTGGACCGCGGCCGTCAGGTGCGCGAGGTCATGACGCCGATGCCGCTGGTCACCGGCAAGGTCGGGATCTCCGGCGAGGACGCCATCGAGCTGCTCCGCCGCCACAAGATCGAGAAGCTGCCGCTGGTCGACGACGCGGGCATCCTCAAGGGCCTGATCACCGTCAAGGACTTCGTCAAGGCCGAGAAGTACCCGCAGGCCGCCAAGGACGCCGAGGGCCGGCTCGTCGTCGGCGCCGCGGTGGGCGTCGGCGACGAGGCGTTCGAGCGGGCGCAGGCGCTGGTCGAGGTGGGTGTCGACTTCCTGGTCGTCGACAGCGCGCACGGCCACAGCCGGGGCATCCTCGACATGATCGCCAAGGTCAAGTCCCAGATCTCCGTCGACGTCGTCGGCGGCAACGTCGCCACCCGCGACGGCGCGCAGGCGCTCATCGACGCGGGCGCCGACGGCGTGAAGATCGGCGTGGGCCCCGGCTCGATCTGTACCACCCGGGTCGTCGCGGGCATCGGCGTGCCGCAGGTCACGGCGATCTACGAGGCCGCCAAGGCGTGCCACGCGGCGGGCGTGCCGCTGATCGGCGACGGCGGCCTCCAGTTCTCCGGCGACATCGCCAAGGCCATCGCGGCCGGCGCGGACACCGTGATGCTCGGTTCGCTGCTGGCAGGCTGCGAGGAGTCGCCGGGCGAGATGGTCTTCATCAACGGCAAGCAGTTCAAGTCCTACCGGGGCATGGGCTCGCTGGGCGCGATGCAGACCCGCGGCCAGGCCCGCTCCTACTCCAAGGACCGCTACTTCCAGGACAACGTGCTCTCCGAGGACAAGCTGGTGCCCGAGGGCATCGAGGGCCAGGTGCCCTACCGCGGCCCGCTCTCCTCGGTCGCGCACCAGCTCATCGGCGGCCTGCGGGCCTCCATGGGCTATGTCGGCTCCGCCGACGTCCAGGAGCTGAAGGACAAGGGCCGCTTCGTGCGCATCACGTCGGCGGGGCTCAAGGAGAGCCACCCGCACGACATCCAGATGACCACGGAGGCGCCGAACTACTCCCGCCGCTGACATACGGCACGGCGAAAGCCCCGGTCAGAGCCCGCGGCCCGGACTACCGGCCGCGGGCTCAGCCATGTCGGGGATACTGGAATCGGCAGACGGAGCGCCGAAGAATTTGAGAGGCCACACACGTGACTGAGATCGAGATCGGGCGCGGTAAGCGCGGCCGCCGGGCGTACGCATTCGACGACATCGCCGTCGTCCCCAGTCGGCGCACCCGCGACCCGAAGGAGGTCTCGATCGCCTGGCAGATCGATGCCTACCGGTTCGAGCTGCCCTTCCTCGCGGCCCCGATGGACTCGGTGGTCTCGCCGCAGACCGCGATCCGCATCGGTGAGCTGGGCGGGCTGGGCGTCCTCAACCTGGAGGGTCTGTGGA
Source organism: Streptomyces sp. NPDC050610 (assembly GCF_040654875.1). Lineage (NCBI taxonomy): Bacteria > Bacillati > Actinomycetota > Actinomycetes > Kitasatosporales > Streptomycetaceae > Streptomyces > Streptomyces sp. NPDC050610. Next base: position 45,940 of record NZ_JBFAIV010000014.1, read on the forward strand.
CCCGCTACGAGGACCCGGAGCCGCTGCTCGCCGAGATCGCCGAGCTGGACGAGATCGCCGCGACCAAGCGCCTCCAGGAGATCTACGCCGCCCCGATCAAGGAAGAGCTGATCGGGCAGCGCATCAAGGAGGTGCGCGACTCCGGTGTGGTGACGGCCGCCGCGCTCTCGCCGCAGCGCACCGCGCAGTTCTCCAAGGCCGTGGTCGACGCGGGCGTGGACATCTTCGTGATCCGCGGCACCACGGTCTCCGCCGAGCACGTCTCGGGCGCGGCCGAGCCGCTCAACCTCAAGCAGTTCATCTACGAGCTGGACGTGCCCGTCATCGTCGGCGGCTGCGCGACCTACACCGCGGCCCTGCACCTGATGCGCACGGGCGCGGCGGGCGTCCTCGTCGGCTTCGGCGGCGGCGCGGCGCACACCACCCGCAACGTGCTGGGCATCCAGGTGCCCATGGCCACCGCGGTCGCCGACGTGGCCGCCGCCCGGCGCGACTACATGGACGAGTCCGGCGGCCGGTACGTGCACGTGATCGCGGACGGCGGCGTGGGCTGGTCCGGCGACCTGCCCAAGGCCATCGCCTGCGGCGCCGACGCCGTGATGATGGGCTCCCCGCTGGCCCGCGCCACCGACGCGCCGGGCCGCGGCCACCACTGGGGCATGGAGGCCGTCCACGAGGACGTGCCGCGCGGCAAGCGGATGGACCTGGGCGCGGTCGGCACCACCGAGGAGGTGCTGCTCGGCCCGTCGCATATCCCGGACGGTTCGATGAACTTCTTCGGCGCGCTGCGCCGGGCGATGGCCACGACGGGCTACTCGGAGCTCAAGGAGTTCCAGCGCGTCGAGGTGACGGTCGCCCCGTCGCAGCACGACAACCGCTGACGGTGCTTCGGCCGTAGCCGCCGAGGGCCCGGATCACCCGCTGTGCGCGGGGTCCGGGCCCTCGTTCGTAGGGGCATGAGCGGGTGCGCGCGCCGTCGCGTCAGCCGGCGAGCTTCTTGGCGGTGCTGTAGGCGCCGGCCGCACCGAGGAGGTAGAAGGCCACGTCGATGAACTCCAGGTACTCCTTCCACGCCCGGTTGATGACGTCGAAGTGGTCGAAGAGCGCCTCGAAGACCGACATGTCCCCGCCGTCGCTGAAGGCCAGCGCGAAGCCGAAGATCTGGCCGAGGTAGACGCCGATCAGGCCGAGGGCCGCGCCGACGACCGGCAGGGCGGCGTTGCGGCCGCCGAGTTTGCCGAGGGCGGCGCCGATGAGCGCGCCGGTGGCGGCGGCGAGGTAGCCGATCTGGGCGCCGTCGGTGGCCTTGAGTATCGCGCCGTAGATCGTGGAGCCGACGAGCATGGCGACGACGCCGACGACCACCGCGAGGCCGGGATTGCCCCTGCGGGCGGCCGGGAGCGGGAAGCCGCCCGGAGCGCCGTACATGCCCTGGTGGGGCGGGTAGGGCTGCTGCTCGTAGCCGCCCGGCGCCGGGGGCGGGTAGCCGCCGGGCTGCTGCTGCGGGTAGCCGTGTCCGGCCGGCTGCTGGGGCTGCTGGCCGTACGGGTTCGGCTGCTGCGGCTGTTGAGGCGGCTGTGGCTGCTGCCAGGGCTGGCTCACGGTGTTCCCCCGAGGTGAAGGTGTGGAACCGCGCTCCTGATCCGGAAGTGGCTGGAGCGCAGTATGAAAGTCGGGCCATAAGCTAACAGTTAGGACTGACGGTGCAACACGGAGTTTCTCGCTCCGTGACACGGTTGGGACGTACGGGACCTCCGGGGCGTCTGATACGTCCTGGCTACTCGGCTACACGCTTGGCCACCAGATATCCCTCGGCCGCGGCCACGGTGTAGAAGGCGATGTCGTTCCTGCCGAGCATCTCGTGGCGCCAGTACTCCACGACGGTGTCGAAGTGGTGCAGCACAGTGGTGAGGGCGCCCGGCGGGTTCCCCATGGCGTCGCTCGTCGCCTCGCTCATGTGCGCAGCGGCGGCGAGTAGTTGGGCGAGGAGGACGCCGAGCAGGGCCAGCAGGGCGCCGAGCGGCGCGAGCGCCGGAGCGCGGCCGCCGGCCTTGCCGAGGGCGGCGCCGACGAGCAGGCCGATCGCGAGCGCCCAGTAGCCGAGCTCATGGCCGCCGGGGCCGGCCAGCCCCTGGGCCCAGCCGAAGACGATGGCGCCGGTGAGCGCGGCGGCGGCGCCCGCGGCGAGGCCTCGCGCGGGCCGGCCTTCGGCCGCGGGGCGGTCGGGCGAGGGCGGAGCGGTCTCGGTTCGTGGTGCGGGCACGCTCATGATTTCGCACGCTAGCAGCGGCCAATGTCAGCGGGCGTCCGATGTGTGCGCCGGATAAAGATTCGGGCATAGGGAATAATGGCAACTTATGGCGCAAAGCAAGTCGTTCAACGGACGGGACATGGGCATCGACCTCGGCACCGCGAACACGCTGGTGTACGTGCGGGGGAAGGGAGTGGTGCTCAACGAGCCATCGGTGGTCGCGGTGAACGCCGCCGACGGAGGGGTGTTGTCGGTCGGTTTCGAGGCGAGAGAGACCATCGGGCGGACGCCCTCGAACATCGTGGCCGTCCGACCCCTGCGCGACGGGGTCATAGCCGACTTCGAGATAGCCGAGCGGATGCTCCGGCACTTCATCAAGCGGGTCACGGGCAACCGGCGGCTGGCGCGCCCGCGGGTCGTGGTCTGCGTGCCGTCGGGCATCACGGGCGTGGAACGGCGCGCGGTCATCGAGGCGGCCAGCCGCGCCGGAGCCCGCCAGGTGCATCTGGTCGAGGAGCCGATGGCCGCGGCGATCGGCGCGGGGCTGCCGGTGAGCGAGCCGACCGGCTGCATGGTCGTCGACATCGGCGGCGGCACCACCGAGGTCGCGGTGATCTCGCTGGGCGGCATCGTGACGGCCCGTTCGGTACGGACCGCGGGCGACGCGATGGACGCCGCGATCATCTCGTACGTGAAGAAGGAGTACTCCCTCGCGATCGGCGAGCGGACCGCGGAGACGCTCAAGATGAGCATCGGCTCCGCCACGGCCACCGGCTACTGGACGGCGGCGGGGCTCGGCGCCCTCGCCGAGCAGTTGGAGAAGAACGACGGCCTCTCCGACGACAACGGCGACCCCGAGGACACCCAGGGCCTGCTGCCGCCGGACCGCTGCACCATCCGCGGGCGCGACCAGGTCAGCGGCCTGCCCAAGACCCTGGAGCTGACGGCGGACGAGGTGCGGCACGCGCTGGTCGAGCCCGTGGACACCATCGTCGCGGCCGTCCGCCAGACGCTGGACGAGACCCCGCCGGAGCTGGCCGGCGACATCATGGACCGCGGCATCGTGCTGACGGGCGGCGGGGCGCTGCTGCGCGGTCTGGACGTGCGGCTCAGCAAGGAGCTGGACATCCCCGTGCTGGTGGCCGACGAGCCGCTGGACTGCGTGGCGGTGGGCACCGGCCGGTGCGTCGAGGACTTCGCGTCGCTCAAGACGGTGCTGGACGCGCAGCCGAAGCGCCTGCTGGCGACCGGTCGCTGAGCGGCCCGTGTCGGGCTGAGGGTTTCCGGCGGCGCTGGAGACTACAGGCGGTGCGCCGCGCCCGCGGGGCTCGCTCCGCGGGTGTCCAGCAGCAGCTGCGCCTTCACGGCCAGCCCCTGGAGGTCGTACGTGCGGTGCTGCTGAAGCAGCACGGTGAGGTCGGCGTCGGCTGCCGCCTCGTACAGGAAGTCCGCGCGCGGCACGGGCCGGCCCAGTACGCGCCACTGCGGCACGTGCGGGTCGTGGTAGCTCACCTGCGCGCCCAGTTCCATGAGCCGGGAGGCGATCTCGCGGGCCGGTGAGCCCTCCTGGTCGGCGACGTCGGCCTTGTAGCTGACGCCGAGCAGCAGCACGCGCGCGCCGCGCGCGGACTTGCCGTGCTCGTTGAGGAGGGTGGCGCAGCGCTGGATGATGTAGCGCGGCATCCGCCCGTTGACCTCCTGGGCCAGCTCGACCATGCGCAGCGGGTAGCCGAGGCTGCGGCCCTGGTAGGAGAGGTAGTTGGGGTCGATGGGGACGCCGTGGCCGCCGACGCCGGGGCCGGGGCGGAAGGCCTGGAAGCCGAAGGGCTTGGTCTCGGCGCACCGTACGACGTCCCACAGGTCGACGCCGATGTCGTTGCAGAAGACGGCCATCTCGTTGGCGAGCGCGATGTTGACGTGCCGGTAGTTGGACTCCAGGACCTTGACGGTCTCGGCCTCGCGGGGGCCGCGGGCCCGTACGACCTTGTCGCAGAGGCGCCCGTAGAAGGCGGCGGCGGCCTCGGTGCAGGCGGGGGTGAGGCCGCCGATGACCTTGGGCATGCTGCCGTAGCCGTACGCGCGGTTGCCGGGGTCGAGGCGGCTGGGGGAGTAGGCGAGGTGGAAGTCGCGCCCGGCGCGCAGCCCGGAGCCCTTCTCCAGGATGGGGCGCAGGAATTCCTCCGTGGTCCCCGGGTAGGCGGTGGACTCCAGGAGAACAGTGGTGTGCGGCCGCAGCCGGGCCGCCAGGGTGTGCGCGGCGTCGCCGACGGCGCGCAGGTCCAGGGAGCGGTCCTCGCCCAGCGGCGCGGGCGCGCAGATCACGGCCGTGTGGACCCGTCCCAGCTCGGCGTCCTCGGCGGTGGTGCGGAAGCCTCCCGAGAGCATTCGGCGGATCTCCGCGGCGGTGAGGGAGCCGTCCACGGGCGGCCGGCCGGCTCGTAGGTCCGCGATGACGCGCGGGTCGGGGTCGTAGCCGACGGTGTTCACTCCGGCGGCGGTAGCGGCCTGGGCGAGGGGGAGGCCGAGATGGCCGAGGCCGATGACGGCGAGATCTGCGGGCATGGCGTCGTGCCGTCCTTCCCGAGGCTATTCCGGTTGGCGTGAATTCAGACTAAGCGGAAATATGACTCATATTCAGTATTGGACGGTGGCATTGACCCGGTGTTGCCAAGCCGGGTGAAGCCTGGTCGCGCGCCCCCGCCGCGGACAGAATCGGCGGACGGGGTGCGCGAGCCCGATCACACGGGAGGCAGTGGTGAGGACAGCGACACTCGGCCCGGTCGAGCGCGGCGAAGCGCTCGCCCGGATGGCGGAACGCGAACTGGACGTGCTGGTCGTCGGCGGCGGCGTCGTCGGCGCGGGCACCGCCCTGGACGCGGCCACCCGCGGACTGGCGACCGGCCTCGTAGAGGCCCGCGACTGGGCGGCGGGCACCTCCAGCCGCTCCAGCAAGCTCATCCATGGCGGACTCCGCTACCTGGAGATGCTCGACTTCGCGCTCGTACGGGAGGCGCTCAAGGAGCGCGGGCTGCTGCTGGAGCGGATCGCCCCCCACCTGGTGCGCCCGGTGCCCTTTCTCTACCCCCTCCAGCACAAGGGCTGGGAGCGGTTCTACGCGGGCTCGGGCGTCGCCCTCTACGACGCCATGTCCATCTCCTCGGGCCATGGCCGCGGCCTGCCCACCCACCGCCACCTCACCCGCAAGCACGCGCTGAGCGTCGCGCCCTGCCTCAAGAAGGACGCCCTGGTGGGCGCCCTCCAGTACTACGACGCCCAGATGGACGACGCGCGCTACGTCGCGACGATCGTGCGCACCGCCGCCGCCTACGGCGCGGACGTCGCCAACCGCGCGCGCGTGGTGGGCTTCCTGCGCGAGGGCGAGCGGGTCGTCGGGGCCCGGGTGCACGACCTGGAACAGGGCGGCGAATTCGAGGTCCGCGCCCGCCAGGTGGTCAACGCCACCGGCGTGTGGACGGACGACACCCAGGGCCTGATCGCGGAGCGCGGCCAGTTCCACGTACGGGCCTCCAAGGGCATCCACCTGGTGGTGCCCAAGGACCGCATCCACTCCACCACCGGGCTCATCCTGCGCACCGAGAAGAGCGTGCTGTTCGTCATCCCCTGGGGACGGCACTGGATCGTCGGCACCACCGACACGGACTGGGACCTGGACAAGGCGCACCCCGCCGCGTCCAGCGCCGACATCGACTACCTCCTGGAGCACGTCAACTCGGTCCTCTCCACCCCGCTCACCAGGGACGACGTGCAGGGCGTCTACGCGGGGCTGCGCCCGCTGCTGGCCGGCGAGTCGGACGCGACCAGCAAGCTGTCCCGGGAGCACACCGTCGCGCACCCGGTCCCGGGCCTGGTGGTCGTGGCGGGCGGCAAGTACACGACCTACCGCGTGATGGCCAAGGACGCGGTGGACGAGGCGGTGCACGGCCTCGACCAGAAGGTCGCCGACTGCGTCACCGAGGACGTGCCGCTGATGGGCGCGGAGGGCTACAAGGCGCTGTGGAACACCCGGGCGCGCATCGCGCAGCGCACCGGGCTGCATGTGGCGCGCGTGGAGCACCTGCTCAACCGGTACGGCTCGATGATCGACGAGGTGCTGGCGCTGATCACCGCCGACCCCACGCTCGGTGAACCGTTGGCCGCGGCTGACGACTATCTGCGCGCCGAGGTCGTCTACGCGGCCTCGCACGAGGGCGCGCGCCACCTCGACGACGTCCTCACGCGCCGTACGCGCGTCTCGATCGAGACCTTCGACCGGGGCACGCGCAGCGCGCGCGAGGCCGCCGAGCTGATGGCGCCGGTGCTGGGCTGGGACAAGGGCCAGATCGAGCGCGAGGTCGAGCACTACGAGAAGCGCGTGGAGGCCGAGCGGGAATCGCAGCGGCAGCCGGACGACCTGACGGCGGACGCGGCACGGCTCGGGGCTCCGGACATCCAGCCCCGGTGAACGCCGTAGGCGCGCCTTCCCTGAATGCCGGACACCCGCCTCCACTGAGCGCCGGACGCAGGGCCCCGCTGAGTCGGCCGGCGCCCAGCGGTGCGGCTTCCGGCGGAACTCCGCGGCCAGAAGCGGCTTTTGTCTCACCGGGGCGGTCTGCGCGCCGCTGCTGACCCGATAGCTGACAGTCGCCGGCCGCCCGGTCGGCGACTGTCAGCGCGTACGGCCCGTTGATCTCGCCGCCGCGCCACCTCCGCGCGGTGCGGCCATCCGGGGAGCAGGGCCGTTCCGTGACGCCCGTGCGAGGCCCGGGCGTCCGGTGTGCCCTGCGGCTGGGCGCGCGGCAGCAGCTCGCCGCCCAGCAGCCGCCGTAGAAGCGATTGAGGCCGTCCTCGCGGGTGCGGCGGCCCGCCCGTACGCCCGACACGCCGACCGCCGGGGAGCGGTTCCCATGAGCGTCTTGTGACAGCTCCGCGCCGCCCGGAACCGAACCGCCGGCCACCGGCTCTCGAACAGGGGAGCGTGGCGCGGAACCGCCGCACGCCGTCAACACCACGCCGGCGTGGTCGTGCTGACGATGATGCGCGAGAGACCGGCGTGGTTCGGCGTGCGTCCATCAGGTGGGCACTCGGACCCTGGCCTTCCCCTGGTCCGCGGATGAGAGACAATGGACGCTCTGCCAGGGTGGGTTGATCGCAGAGCTGATTGCCAGAGGGGACGCATGTCGGAGGCGGAAGAGACGCAGGGCACGACAGGGCGCCTCCTGGCTGGTCGGTACCGGCTCGGTGAGGTGCTCGGCCGGGGCGGCATGGGCACGGTGTGGCGTGCGCGCGACGAGACCTTGGGCCGCACGGTCGCGGTCAAGGAACTGCGCTTCCCGTCGAGCGTCGACGAGGACGAGAAGCGCCGCCTGATCACTCGTACGCTGCGCGAGGCGAAGGCGATCGCCCGCATCCGCAGCAATGGCGCGGTCACGGTCTACGACGTCGTCGACGAGGACGACCGGCCGTGGATCGTCATGGAGCTGATCGAGGGCCGCTCGCTCGCCGACGCGATCCGGGAGGACGGGCCGCTCCCGTGGAGACGGGCGGCCGAGGCCGGCCTCGCCATCCTCGACGTGCTGCGCGCCGCGCACCGCGAGGGCATCCTGCACCGCGACGTGAAGCCGTCGAACGTTCTGATCGCCGACGACGGCCGGGTCGTGCTCACCGACTTCGGCATCGCGCAGGTCGAGGGCGACCCGTCGGTCACCTCCACCGGCATGCTGGTCGGCGCCCCCTCGTACATCTCGCCGGAGCGGGCCCGCGGCCACAAGCCCGGCCCGCCGGCCGACCTGTGGTCGCTCGGCGGCCTGCTGTACGCGGCGGTGGAGGGCGTCCCGCCGTACGACAAGGGTTCGGCCATAGCGACGCTCACCGCCGTGATGACCGAGCCGATGGAGCCGCCGAAGCACGCGGGCGCGCTGGAAGAGGTCATCTACGGCCTGCTCGCCAAGGACCCCGAGAAGCGGCTGAACGAGGCGGCGGCGCGGGCGTTGCTCACCGACGCGGTCAACGCGCCCGAGGACCAGGGCCGCAAGAGCCCCGAGCCGCCGGTCGTCGAGCCGACGCGCGCGATGGCGCTGCCCCCGACCCCGGCGCCGCCCGCCCCCTCCTCGCCACCGCCGCTGTCGCTGGAGAAGCCCGGCTCCGGGGCCTCCGGACCGCGGGCCGCGGACGCGGCGGCGGACCGGATGCGCGGCGCGCTGAAGTCCGTACGGAACGCGGCGGCGTCCGCGACCGAAGCGGCCAAGTCCAAGGCGTCCGGGGCCGCCGACCGGAACGCCTCGGCGTCCGCGCCCGGCGGCGGCGCGGGCCCGGGCACCCCGCCGCGCGCGTCGATCACGGACGTGGTGCCCAAGCGGACGCTCCTGGTGGTGGCCGTGGTCGTGGTGCTCGCCGTACTCGGCACGGTGCTCGCCTTCGCCCTCGGCGACGATGACGACTCGGGCAAGGGCGCCTCCGACTCCAAAGACGACAAGGCCACGTCCTCCGGCTCGGCCCCGGCGGCCGACGGCGGGAAGAGCCAGAAGGACACCGGCCGGCCGACCGGCGCGGCCTCGACGGACGGCGCGGCCGGGAAACCGGCCCGCACGGCGGACCCGGGCGGCCTGCCCGAGGGGTACGAACCGGTCAAGAACGGTGAGTACCACTTCAGCATCGCGATGCCCAAGGGCTGGAAGCAGACGGCCACCGCGGGCGATCATTCCGGCGCCATATACAGCGCGGCGGGCGGCTTCCCGCGCCTCCAGGTCGACTTCGGTTCGCAGCCGCAGCCGGACGCGGCGAAGTCGTGGCAGGCGGCGGAGAGCGGCGCGAAGAACGGCGGCATGAAGGGCTATCAGAGCCTCGGCATCGACACCGTCGACAAGTGGGCAGGTCACGACTATCCGACCGTCGCGGACTGGAATTTCGAGCGCGACCAGAGCGGCAAGCGGGTCCAGGTCGTCAACCGCGGCTTCAAGGTCGACGACAGCCATGGCTACGCCATCATGATCACTTGTGAGAAGGACAAGTGGAAGGACGCCCAGTGCCGGGAGCTGCGGGAGGCCGCTTTCGCCTCCTTCAAACCCGAGGGCTGAGCGGGGCCGCACCGGGCCTTGTCCGAAATGGCTCACAGGGCGCGTACGAAGCGACGTACTGGACCGTACGGTCCCAAGGGGGCGGCTGGGCACGTATCGTGAGAGCCCGTGGACCGTACGCAGCCACAAATAGCAGTGAAACGACCGCACTTGGCGGTTGCTGACGGGGTCTGTCGAGGTTTCGGGCGATAGCTGGTGCGAGATGGCGAATCTCGCGCTTGGGGAGGCGTCGTGGACGACTACGCGGGTCGGGTCCTTGCCGACCGCTATCGCCTTCCGCTGCCGCCGTCCGACGAGTTCGAACTCGTCGAGACCCGGGCCTTCGATGCCTACAGCGGGCAGGAAGTCCTCCTCCGGCAGATCCCGCTGCCCGAGGTCGTCGACGCGGAGGTCGTCGGCGAGGAGGGCGGGCGCGGCGGGCGGACTGCCGGCCCGCGCGGCGGACGTACGACCCAGGGCACCGGCGACCCGGCCGTGCGCCGGGCCCTCGAAGCGGCCGGCGCCGCGGCCAAGGTGCCCGACCACCCCCGGCTCGACCAGGTCTTCCACGTCTTCGCCGAGGCGGGCAGCCTGTGGATCGTCAGCGAGCTCATCCCCGCTCGGCCGCTGGCCGCGCTCCTCGCCGAACGCACGCTGACCCCGCACCGCGCCGCCGAGATCGCGGCCGATGTCCTGACCGCCCTGCGCGCGCTGCACGCGCACGGCTGGACCCACCGCAACATCACCGCCCGTACGGTCCTGGTCTGCGACGACGGCCGGGCAGTCCTCACCGGGCTCGCGGCGGGGGCGGCGGAAGAGGCGCTCTGCGGCTACGACCCGGTGCCGGCCGTGACCCTCAAGGGCGGCGGCAGCGCCCCGCGGCCCGCCGTGCCCGCGGGGTCGGTGGAAGGCGGGGACGGCGCCGCCGGCTCCGAGACGGCGGGGCGGCCCGTGGGGCCATCCGTCGGCGGCCGGGCGGCGATAGCCGCGGCCCGCGCGGCCGACGGCGGCGACGGCAGGCGTCCTGCCGCGCCCGCCCGCAACGGATCCCCGTCCCAGGCCCCCACCGGGCCCGCCTACCGCGACCAGGGTGCGGCGGGCGGCTTCCTGCCCCAGCCCGGCGCGCCCGCCGGAGCGCAGGGGCCCCCGCAGGGCGGTGCGGCCGGGCCGGACCCGCGCGCCGTGCGGGCCGGGGCGATAGCCGCCTACCAGGCGGGAACGCGAGCCGCCGCCGCGCGGGCGCACGCCGACCCCGAGGCACCGGACGAATCAGCCCACGTCCCGGACGAATCAGCCCACGCTCCGGGCGGGTCCGGGACGTGGGGCGGTGGCAGCGCCGCGAGCGGCACCGCGCCCACGGGGTCCGTGCCGAACAGCGGCGCTTGGAGCGCGGACGCCCTCATGAAGACCGGATCGCAGAGCGCGCTCCGGCGGACCGCGGGGCACACGGGTGAAGATGGCGGGTCTCAGGCCCCTTCGGGCGCGCCCATGGCCGAAGGGGCCGCCGGGGCAGCAGGGGCCGCCGGAGCCGCAGGGGCCGGTGAGGCGGGCGGGCCGGTCGAGTCCGCCGTTCTGGGCGGCGACGGCCGTGCGCCCAGGGACTCCACGGAGCCGTGGGGCCACAGCGAGAACGGCCACCAGGGGCGGGGCCCGCAGACGGCCCTGGGCGCGGAACGGGCGCGGCAGGCCCGGATGGTCGTCGTCGGCCCCGTCACCGAGCGCTGGGCTCCCGAGCAGGCCGGACCGGTGCACGAGAACTGGCGGCTGGCGCCGCCCGTGGGACCCGCCGCCGACCTGTGGGCGCTGGGCACCCTGCTGTTCCGGGCCGTGCAGGGACACGCGCCGTACCCCGAGGAGACCGCCGCCGAACTGGTCCAGCTCGTCTGCGCGGAGCCGCCCGCCTACGCCGAGGAGTGCGGGGCGCTGCGCCCCGTCGTCGAATCGCTGCTGCGCAAGGACCCGACCGAGCGGCCCGACTTCGAGGAGCTGCGGGGCTGGCTGCACTCCTTGATACGGTCCGCCCCGGAGCCGGAACTCGGCAGCCGCACCGTCACCGTGCCGTCGATCGGCCCGGGCGCGCCCTCCGACCCGCGACGGCTGCCCATCAAGCGGCGGCGCGGGGAACTGGTGCGCAGGCGGCGGACCGGCGCGCCGCCGGCCGCCCCGCACGGCCGGCACAAGAAGGCCCATAAGACGCCGCACCGCACCGTGACCAAGCATCCGCGCCCGCCGCGCGCGCAGCAGTTGAAGCTGGAGCACACCGAGCGGCCGGAGCGGACCGTCCGGCCCGCTCCCGAGCGGCAAGGGCGCGCCCCCCGCCGGCTGGGGCGGCTCCTGCTGCTCCTCATCCTCGTGGTGCTGGCCGGGGTCATCGCCTACGCCCTGCTGTTCATGCCGCGCGGGGAGAAGAACGCGGGCCAGGCCCGTACGGACCGTACGGGGGCGGCCGGCGCGCAGAGCGCCGCACCCGACGGCACCGGTGCGAAGAGCGCGCCCCGATCCTCCGCCGCGGCCTCCATGGGGGAGCGGGAGCCCCAGACGTCCGAGCCCGCCGGCGTCGCCAAGGGCTTCACGCTGCGCCAGGACCCGAAGGGGTTCGCGGTGTCCGTGGACAAGAACTGGCAGCGGCGCGGCGAGAACGACCGCGGCCAGGTCGTCTACATCGGCGGGGACTACGAACTGATCGTGGTCCCGGGCCGGGACAAGGTGTCGGAGTACGGCGCCGACCCGATGGCGTACCAGCAGGACAAGGAGCCGGAACTGGCTCCGTACCGCTCGTCGTCCTGGTCGGGCGCCTCGGGGCTGCGCCGCATCGACGTGGGCGGAACGGCGATGGCGGAGGGCACGTTCAACTGGAACGACAGCAGCGGGCGCCAGGTGTACGTGCGCAACGCGGCGATGATCCTCGACGGTCGATACCACCTGCTCCAAGTGATCGGCCCGGCCAACGACCAGCGCGCTGTGGACCGGTTCTATGACCAGGCCACCGCCACCTACCGCGCGGAGGCCTGACCGGGGGCCGGCTCTGAGAACCGTTCGCGCAGCCGGTATTTGAGCACTTTGCGCAGCGTCTCGTTGCGCGGCAGCGCGTCGACCACCTCCAGCTGTTCCGGGATCTTGTGCACGGAGAGCCCCGCGGCGCGCAGGTACGCGGACGCGGCGCCGAGGCTGAGCGGGGCCGCTCCCGCCGGTTGCTGGACCACGGCGCAGACCCGCTCCCCGCGGTCCCGGTCGGGGAGGCCGATGACGGCGACGTCCTCGACGTCCGGATGCTCGTAGAGGAGCCGCTCTATCTCCTGGGCCGAGATGTTCTCGCCCTTGCGGATGATGATGTCCTTCTCGCGGCCGGTGAGCACCAGGTGGCCGTCGGGTGTGAGGTGGCCGAGGTCGCCGGTGATGAGGAAGCCGTCGCGGTCGAAGGCCTCGGCGGTCTGCGCGGGGTCCAGATAGCCGCGGCAGACGGCTTCGCCGCGCAGCCGTACGGCCCCGTCCCGCCCGGCCGGCAGGGGGGTGCCGTCCGCGCCGACGATGCGGATCTCCATGCCGTCGGGCGGCCGGCCCTCGGTGGTGGCGAGGTTGTGGGGCGTGTCGCCGGGCGCCCCCATGGTGATCATCGGGACTTCGGTCATGCCGTAGCCGTGGGTGAGCTGGCAGCCCATCTCGCGGACCACCTCGTGGTAGAGCTCGGGCGGCTTGGCGGCGCCGCCGCCCGCCATGAGCCGGAGGGCGGGCAGGAGCCTGCGTCCGGGGTCCTTGCGCTGCTCGGCGAGGAACATCGAGTAGAAGGCGGTGGAGCCGCCGGCGACCGTGACGCCGTGGCGGCGGTAGGCGTCGAGCGACCCGGGCATCGAGAAGTGCTCCAGCATGACGGCCGGGAAGCCGCGGAGCAGCAGCATCACCGTGTAGTCGGGCCCGGCGACATGGGCGTACGGGAAGGCCATCGAGCCGACGTCCTCGGCGCTCAGGCACAGGGCGCGGGCGAGGCAGGCACCGGCGGCGATGAGGCTGCGGTCGGTGTGCAGGACCCCCTTGGGGTCGGAGGTGGTGCCCGAGGTCCAGTAGATCCAGCGGACCGCGGCACCATCCGACGGCGGCTCGGGGAGGACTGCGGGGTCGCCCTCGGGGAGGGTGGCGTATGCCTCGAAGACGCGTGGGGGCATGGGGAGTTCGTGGGCGAGGCGGTCGGCCATCGCCGTGTGGTCGAAGCCGCGCCAGGTGCCGGGCACGGCGAAGAACTCGGCTTCGGCCGCCCGGAGCGCGTAGCCGACCTCGCGGTCTCGGTAGAAGGGGATGAGCGGGGTCTGCACGGCCCCCAAACGGGTCAGGGCGAAGGTCAGGACGGCGGTCTCGATGCGGGTGGGCAGCTGCCAGGCGACCCGGCTGCCGGGGCGTATGCCGAGGCCGTGGAGGCCGGCGGCGACGTGCTCGGCCCAGTCGCGCAGGGTGCCGAAGGTCAGCTTCCGGTCGTCGCCGGCCGATGCCGCGGCGTCGATGAGGACCAGCGCCTCGGGGGTGCGGGCCGCGCGGCGGTCCAGGAGCTCCCACAGGGTGCGGGAGTTCTCCAGTTCGCGGGCGAGTCGTGTGCCGTTCCTGGGATCGGTGTGCTCGCGCATGAGTGCAGCCTCCGCTGATCTGATGCCCCGTCAGAATCTCCGCGAAGCGTAAGCCGCAGCGCCTTGTCGGTCCAGAGGCGGCGGGGCTAGCCTGCCTATCTGACGACCCATCAGAAAATGCTGTCGGAAGCAGCCCGCGGCACAGTGGGCATCGCCCTGCGTGAGGGGAAACCATGGAGCTACCGCGCATCGTCAGCGTCGACGACCACGTGATCGAGCCCGCGCACCTCTTCCGGACCTGGCTGCCGGCCAGATACCGGGATCGCGGTCCCCAACCGCTGACGGAGGGGATCGGCGAACTGGAGTACACCGGCGGGAAGTACGTCATCACCATGGACCCGGCCGGCCCCCCGACCGACTGGTGGATCTACGAGGACCTCAAGTTCCCGTACAAGCGCAACATCGCCGCCGTCGGCTTCGACCGCGACGACATGACGCTGGAGGGCATCACCCGGGCCGAGATGCGGCGCGGCTGCTGGGACCCCGCGGAGCGGCTGCGGGACATGGACCTCAACCACGTGGAAGCGTCCCTCTGCTTCCCGACCTTCCCCCGCTTCTGCGGGCAGACGTTTGCCGAGGCGCACGACAAGGAAGTGGCCCTCGCCTGCGTACGGGCCTACAACGACTGGATGGTGGAGGAGTGGTGCGGCGACAGCGGGGGGCGGCTGATCCCACTGTGCATCATCCCGCTGTGGGACATCGACCTCGCCGTGGCGGAGATCAAGCGGAACGCGGCACGGGGCGTGAAGGCCGTGACCTTCAGCGAGATCCCCACCTACCTGGGGCTGCCGAGCATCCACTCCGGCTACTGGGACCCGTTCTTCGCCGTCTGCCAGGAGACCGGCACCGTCGTCAACATGCACATCGGCTCGTCCTCGCAGATGCCCGCGGCCTCCCCGGACGCGCCGCCCGCCGTGCAGGCGTCCCTCTCCTTCAACAACGCCATGGCGTCGATGATGGACTTCCTCTTCAGCGGCGTACTGGTGAAGTTCCCCACCCTCAAACTCGCCTACAGCGAAGGGCAGATGGGCTGGATTCCCTACGCCCTGGAGCGCGCGGACGATGTGTGGGAGGAGCACCGGGCGTGGGGCGGGGTGCGCGACCTGATCCCCGAACCGCCCTCCTCCTACTACTACCGGCAGATCTTCTGCTGCTTCTTCCGCGATAAACACGGGGTAGCGTCACTCGATGTGGTGGGCCGGGACAACGCGACGTTCGAGACCGACTACCCGCATGTGGACTCGACCTTCCCCCACACCAAGGAGGTCGCGCTCGACCATATGAAGGGCCTCGACGACGAGACGGTCTACAAACTCATGCGGGGCAACGCCATCCGGATGCTCGACCTGGACCTCGACCGGGAGCCCCGCCGCTGATGGACCTTTCCCGCACGGAGGAAGAGGAGGACTTCCGGCGGCGGCTGCGCGCCTGGCTCGCTCCGGCGCTGGCCGGGCTCCCGGCGAAGCCCGAGGCCACCGACTGGCCGGGCCGCCGGGCCTACGACTGCGCGTGGCAGCGGGCGCTGTACGACGCCGGATACGCCGGACTGCACTGGCCCCGCGACGCCGGAGGCCAGGGGGCCACGCCCACACAGCACCTGATCTTCCTGGAGGAGACGGAACGGGCGGGCGCTCCCTATGTGGGGGCCAACTTCGTGGGGACGCTGCACGCGGGGCCCACCATCGCGGCCGAGGGCACGCCCGAGCAGCGGGCACGCTGGCTGCCGCCGATCCTGCGCGGCGACGAGGTGTGGTGCCAGGGGTTCTCGGAGCCGGACGCCGGGTCCGACCTGGCGGCGCTGCGGACCCGGGCGGTCCGCGACGGCGACTCCTACGTCGTCAGCGGCAGCAAGATCTGGACCTCGCACGCCGAGATCGCCGACTGGTGCGAACTGCTGGTCCGTACGGACACCTCGGCCCCCAAGCACCGGGGCATCTCCTGGCTCGCGATGCCGATGGACGCGCCCGGCGTCACCGTCCGGCCGCTGCGGACGCTGGCCGGGTCCGCGGAGTTCGCCGAGGTGTTCCTCGACGAGGTGCGAGTGCCCGTGTCCCACCGGATCGGCGCGGAGAACGACGGCTGGCGCGTGACCATGGTGACCCTCTCCTTCGAGCGCGGCACGGCCTTCGTCGGCGAGGTCGTCGCCTGCCGCCGCGTGCTGGGGGAGCTGGCCCGTACGGCTCGCGCGAACGGGCTCTGGGACGACGCGGTGCTGCGCCGGCGGCTCGGCCGGCTGTCCGCGGATTTCCGCGCGCTGTGGCGGCTCATCCAGTGGAACGTCAGCGAGGCGCAGCGGTCGCTGCGCGGCGGCGGCAGCGGGGTGCCGGGCGTGGGCGGCTCCGTGTTCAAGCTGCGCTACTCGCAGGCCAGGCAGGAGCTGTACGACGCGGCGGCCGAGGTCTTGGGGGAGGGGGCGCTGGACGTCGACCACGAGTGGGTGGCGGACCGGCTGTCGTCGCTGTCGTACACGATCGCGGCCGGTACGTCCCAGATCCAGGCGAACATCGTCGCCGAGCGCATCCTCGGTCTTCCGAAAGGGCGGTGATCATGGACTTTCAGCTGACCGAGGACCAGGAGGCGCTGCGGTCCGGCGTGCGCGAGCTGCTGGCGGGCCGGTTCCCCCGGGAGCGGCTGCGCGCGGCGGTGGACGGCGCCGGGCCGGTGGTCGACCGGGGCCTGTGGCGCGAGCTCGGCGAGGCCGGGTTCTTCGGGCTGCGGCTGCCGGAGGACGAGGGCGGCGTGGGGCTCGGGCTGCCCGAGGCCGTGCTTCTCTTCGAGGAGGCGGGCCGCGTGCTGCTGCCCGGCCCCCTGATCGCCACCCACCTCGCGGCCGGCCTGGTGGCGGGGGCGGCGAGCGGTGAGCGGGTCGTCGGGATGTGCGACGCGACAGCGGAGGAGCGGTTCTGGGAACACCCGGCGGACTGCGACGAATTGATTTTCCTCGGCGACGATGAGCCGTACAGCGTCGACCCGTCGGCTCCGGCCGTGACGCCGGTCCGCTCCGTGGACCCGCTGACCCCGCTGGCCCGCGTCGTAGTGCCCGAGGGGGGCCGCCCGCTCGCGGGTGACGCTGCCCGCCTCCGCCGGGAAGCGGCCCTGCTGACCGCCGCGGAACAGTTGGGCAGCGCTGTCCGCACGGTCGAGACCGCGGTCTCGTACGCCAAGGAGCGCACTCAATTCGACCGGCCGATCGGGAGTTTCCAGGCGGTGAAGCATCTGTGCGCGCAGATGCTCGTACGCGCGGAGGTGGCCAGAAGCGCGGTGTACGCGGCGGCGGTCACCCAGGAGCCCGGGGATATCGCGGCGGCCAAACTGCTCGCCGACGAGGCCGCCGTCCACAACGCCCGCGACTGCCTGCAAGTGCACGGCGGGATGGGCTTCACGTGGGAGGCGGACGTCCATCTGCACCTCAAGCGGGCCTGGGTGAGAGCGCAGCGGTGGCAGTCGACGGCAGCCGGTGAGGAAGCACTCGCGGAAGAGCTGCTGTCCGAGGGGAATGTCATGGTGTAGGGGCTGTCAGGCGAAATGGCCTATCTACACCATATAAGTAGTCACCGAGCGTTGATACCGGGTTGTGTCCTAAGGGTGACTCGTCACAGGGGGGAGTCGGTCCCGGGCTCAGGTACGCTCCCTTGGGTGCGAGTGGTTCTGAGGCGCAACCCCCCTGGCGTTGCCGACGAGGCGACTCCGGAAGCGGGAATGTGTGCCGCTCCCGCCGGGTGGAGGCCCGTAAACCTCGATTGTTCGACTCCCCGTGGCGCGCGTCGCACAGTATGCAGCACGCATACTCCTTTGCGCCGGAATATGCCCGAAGCGCTTGTTGGGGTGACTGAACGTCAACCATGCTGTCTCGCACGGGGGTCACGGTCCGTGATCTCTCAGAGGTGCGAGGCGATGTGTCCGCCGGTTCGGATGGTGTGAGCGGTGCAGGTGCTTCAGGTGCAGATGGAGATCAGGCCCGACCCCGCGGAGGTGGGGCGAGCCCGGAGGTGGGCCCGTTCGCGGCTTGCCGGTTCTGGGATAGGCGCGGACGAGCCGCTGGCCGACACGCTCCTCCTGCTGATCTCGGAACTGGTCACCAACGCGGTGGTGCATACGGGCTGCCCGGCCGTGCTCCGCATGCTCTTCCCGGTCGTCCGCGCGGGCTTCGGGGGTGAGGGGCGACGCGACGGTGACAGCCGTGGTGGGGCCGCCGCGATGGAGGCGGGTGCGGGCGCCGGCACGGTCCGGGTGGAGGTCACCGATATCAGTGAGTGTCCGCCGCGTCAGCGGCACGCGGACGGCGAGGAGACGGGCGGTCGTGGCCTGGAACTGGTCGACGGGCTCGCCGACAGGTGGGGCTGGCGGCCGGAGGGCACGGGCAAGAGCATCTGGTGCGAGGTGGACCGCGCGCAGTCGCTCTTGATGGGGGCTTGTGACTCACCTCGCGCCGTGACAAAAGGTGCATAACTAATAAAGTCCAGACCAGGTGTTGACGTGGCGTGTCCAGGTGATCACTCTTGGGTTGAGCGATTCGTCGCGAGGGGACGTCGAGAATCCGGCGACGACCGGACGGTCTCGGCGAGTGCGGGTCGCGGCCCGGCGCGTCCGCATGGTCTGAGCGTCGGAGCCGGGTGGCGGTGCGGTGTGCCGTGCTCGGGGCGCGCACGCGCGCACCGCTGCCCGACCGTCCGGCCTGTCGCGGGGCCGGAGCGGATTCACAGGATGGCCACCGGCGCGACCGGCGCGCCCGTTCCGCCGACGAACGGCTCCGGTACGGCCGACAGGAAGAACGCGTAGCGGCCTTCCTCCGCGCACGCCGTGGAGAGCTCTTCCAGATTCCAGTTCTGGCCTTGCGGCATGCCCATCTCGACGAGGTCGAGAGCGTGCACGGGCATCCAGAGATCGTCTATCTCCGGCGGGAAGATCTCGAAGGTGAGGGTGTCGTTGGCGACGGCGGCCACATCGCGGGCGTGGAACCACTCGGGCGTCCGGATGGAGAGTCCGGGCGAGGGGAAGGCGTAGGCGTGCTTGTCGCCCGTCAGATAATGCTGGATCTGACCGGTCCGGATGAGCAGGATGTCGCCGGAGCGGACCTCGGTGCCGGACAGCTCCTCGGCGGCTGCCAGGTCTTCGGGGGTGACGGCGTGTCCGCCCTCCAGCCGGTCGAGGCCGCGGGCACGGGCGACGTCCAGCAGGACGCCGCGCGATACGAGAGGTCCGGCCTTCTCGATGCCGTGGAACGCGGCTCCGCCGTGCGCGGTGATCGAGTCCGCCGGGCGGCCGTTGTAGAGCCTGCCGCTGTGCGAGACATGGGTGAGGCCGTCCCAGTGGGTGCCTGCCTGTAGGCCCATGGTCACCACGTCGTCGCTGGTGGCGACGGTGTCGGGGCCGAACATCTCCAGGTTGACGGCGACCATCGTGTGCAGCGGGTTGACCCGGCCGGGGATCATCCCGGTCTGCACTCCGTCCTGTCGCAGCGGGACGGCGAGGGGGACGCGGCGCCCGCTCCGTACCGTCTCGGCGGCCGCGCGGACGGCGTCGGCGGTGATGAGGTTGAGGGTGCCCATCTCGTCGGCCTCGCCCCAACGTCCCCAGTTGTTGACGCGCTTGGCGATGTCGTGGAACTCGGGCGGCAGTGCCATGGGTCCTCCTGGGATCGGTTGGCCTCTGGGTCTTGTGCTCGGCACGCGTCTGCTCAAAAATCTAACGGTCCGTCAGAAAACGCGGGAAGGGGCGCGACGTGGGGAACTTCTTGGCAGGCAAGGTGATCGCCGTCACCGGGGCCGGCCGCGGCATCGGACGGGCGGTGGCACTCGCCTGCGCCGCCCAGGGCGCGAAGGTCGTCGTCAACGACTACGGCGTGTCCATCGAGGGCGGCGAGCCCACCAGCGAGGTCGCCGCGTCGGTGGTGAAGGAGATCGAGGCGTCCGACGGGGAGGCCGTCGCCGTCGCGGACGACGTCTCGACGATGGAGGGCGGTCAGCGCATCGTCGATGTGGCCCTGACGCGGTACGGGCGGATCGACGGCGTCGTGTGCGTCGCCGGAATCCTGCGCGAGCGCATGCTCTTCAACATGTCCGAGGAGGAGTGGGACCCGGTCATCGCCACCCACCTCAAGGGCACCTTCACCGTCTTCCGGGCCGCGTCGGCGGTGATGCGCAAGCAGGGCAGCGGCACCCTCATCGGTTTCACCAGCGGAAACCACCAGGGCAGCGTCGCCCAGGCCAACTACTCCTCGGCCAAGGGCGGCATCATCTCCCTCGTGCGCAGCGCCGCCCTGGGCCTCAGCAAATACGGAGTGACCGCGAACTGCGTCGCCCCCGTGGCCCGCACCCGGATGTCGGCGAACGTGCCGATGGAGCTCAAGGAGATCGGCGAACCCGAGGACGTGGCCGCACTCGTCGTCTACCTGCTGAGCGAACGGGCCCGCGAGGAGAAGATCACCGGGCAGGTCTATACGATCGCCGGCCCCAAGATCGCGGTCTGGGCCCAGCCCCGCGAACTGCGGTCCGCCTACGCGGACGGCGCGTGGACCCCCGAGAAGATCGCCGACTTCCTGCCCGGCACGGTCGGCACGGACCCCATGCCGATGCTGGCGCAACTGGAGGCGATGGCGGCCGCCGCGGCGGCCAAGGAGCGCCCCAACGCCTGATGCCGCGCGGGGCGCCGCCGCCCACCGCCGGCCCGAATCGGCGGCCCCGATCCGCAGCCCGGCCAGCGAACAGTCTGCGAAGAGCCGGGCGAACCCGCGCGGTCCGCGCGGAAGGAAGGAGACGCTGTGGATTTCGCCTTCGGGCCACAGGACGAGACCTTTCGCGAAGAGGCACGGGAATGGCTCTCGGCACACCTGACCGGCGAGTTCGCGGAAGCCGCGGGCCACGGCGGACCCGGCAGCGAACATGAGCTTCCGCAGGCCCGCCATGCCTGGGAGCGCGAACTCGGGGCGGCCGGCTGGATCGGGCTCGGCTGGGACCGTACGGCAGGCGCCTACGGAAACCGCACCGCGACCCTGACCCAACAGGTCGTCTGGGCCGAGGAATACGCCCGCGCGGGGGCGCCCGGACGCGTTGGCCACATCGGTGAGAACCTGCTCGCCCCGACCCTGATCGCCTACGGGGACGAGAAGCAGCGGGAGCGGTTCCTGCCCCCCATCGCCCGGGGCACGGAACTGTGGTGCCAGGGCTACAGCGAGCCCGACGCCGGCTCCGACCTGGCCGGACTCCGGACCACGGCCACCCGCGATGCCGCGCCCGGCGGCCCGTACCGCGTCACGGGCCAGAAGATCTGGACCTCACTCGCCCAGGACGCCCACTGGTGCTTCGTGCTGGCACGGACAGAGCACGGCTCCCGACGCCATCACGGGCTCTCCTTCCTGCTCGTGCCGATGGACCAGCTGGGTCGCATCGAGGTCCGGCCTATCCGGCAGATGTCGGGGACCGCCGAATTCAACGAGGTGTTCTTCGACGGGGCGCTGGCGAGCGCCGACCACCTCGTCGGCGGGGAGGGCAACGGCTGGCAGGTCGCCATGGGCCTCCTCGCCCTGGAGCGCGGAGTCTCCACTCTCGTCCAACAGATCGGTTTCGCCGCCGAGTTGGACGAAGTGGTCCGTCTCGCCCTGGAGCGCGGCACCGCAGCGGAACCGGTGCTGCGCGACCGGCTCGTACGGCAATGGGCCGAGCTCCGCACGATGCGCTGGAACGCTCTGCGGACGCTGGGCAGCACGGATGTGCCCGGCGCTCCCAATGTCGCCAAACTGCTGTGGGGCGGCTGGCACCAGCGGCTCGGCGAGCTGGCGATGCGAGTGCGGGGCACGGCCTCGGCCGTCGGCCCCACCGCTTGGAGCGCCGATCGCCCGTACGAACTCGACGCCCTGCAACGCCTCTTCCTCTTCACGCGTGCCGACACCGTCTACGGCGGCTCGGACGAGATCCAGCGCAACATCATCGCCGAGCGGGTGCTCGGCCTGCCGAAGGAGTCCCGATGACCGCGTACGGGCACTGGATCGACGGCTCCTGGTGCGAGCCCGCCCAAGGGCACTATGCAGTTGTCAATCCGGCGACCGAAGAGGTCGTCGGGGAGGCCCCGGAAGCGACGCGAGCCGAAGTCGCCGCTGCCGTGACCGCCGCGCGGGCCGCCTATGACGGCTGGTCCCGCACCGACCCGCGCGAGCGCGCGGCCGTGCTGGACCGGGTGGCCGATCTTCTTACCGAACACGGCGGGGACCTCGTGCCCCTGCTCCAGGCCGAGACCGGCGCGACCATGCGCCTCGCTTCGACCATGCAGGTGCCCACCGCGGCCGACCGCTTCCGCCGCTACGCGCGCGGAGCCCTCGAACCGGATGTCGTCCCGCTGGCGCCGCAGCCCGTGAAGGCCAGCGCGCTGGCCCCCGGCGGACTCATCGGCGCCGCCGCCGTACGCCGCCCCATGGGCGTGATCGGATGCATCACCTCCTACAACTTCCCCATCGTCAACCTCGCGGGCAAGGCGGCGCCCGCCCTGGCCATGGGCAATACCGTGGTCGCCAAACCCGCACCCCAAGATCCGCTGGCCTGCCTGGAGTTGGGGCCGATCCTCAAAGAGGCCGGACTGCCGGACGGCGCCTTCAACGTCGTCACGGGATCGGGCGCCGCCGCCGGGGAGGAACTCGTGTCCCACCCGGACGTCGACATGGTCAGCTTCACCGGGTCCACCGCGGTGGGAAAGAAGATCGCCGAGGCCGCTGGGAGGTCGATGAAGCGCACCCTGATGGAGCTGGGAGGCAAGGGCGCGGCCATCGTCCTGGGGGATGCCGACGACAAGACGGTCGCGTCGGCGATCAGGGCGGTCGGTTCGGTCTGGTCATTCCACAGCGGACAGATCTGCACGGCCCCGACCCGTGTGCTCGTGCATCGATCGCTGTACGAGAAGGTCGTCGCCGGTCTCAAACAGTACGCGCGGGCGCTGACAATCGGGGACCCTGTGGATAACTCCACGATCGTCGGCCCGTTGATCTCCGCGGCCCAGCGCGATCGCGTCGAGGCGTACATCGCCGGCGCCCGCGAGCAGGGCGCCCGTATCGTCGTAGGCGGCGCGCGCCCCGACCTCAAGCCGGGTTTTTACGTTCCGCCCACCCTCATCGCCGATGTCACGCCCGATATGACGGTGGCGCGGGAGGAGCTCTTCGGGCCGGTCGTCGTCGCGATTCCCTTCGACGACGAGGACGAGGCCGTCCGTATCGCCAACGGCACCTCCTACGGCCTCTACGACTATGTCTTCAGCTCCGACGCCGGCCGGGCCTGGGCTCTCGCGGCCCGCCTGCGCAGCGGCAACATCGGCATCAACACCGTCCAGCGGCATCCCGAGACCCCGTTCGGCGGTTTCAAGGACAGCGGCGTCGGCCGCGACGGCGGATCGTTCGGCCTGCACGCGTACAGCGAGCTCCAGTCCGTCGTCTGGCCCTCCTGACCAGCGGCGTCGCACTGGTACAGCGGCGCATCGGCACAGCGGCGGGACCCAGGAACCGGATTCCGCCTTCCGCCTTTCGCCTTCCGCACCGGATTCCCCTGTGGATCTCCTCTCCGGCCTTGGTCAAGGCCACCTAGAAGGGACGGCAACATGCGAGGCGTCATCTTCGACGGCAAACAGCCCCAGGTCGTCGATGATCTGGAGATCCGCGAGCCGGGCCCCGGCGAGGTGCTGGTCGCGGTCGTCGCGGCCGGCCTGTGCCACAGCGACCTCTCGGTCATCGACGGAACCATCCCCTTTCCGGTGCCGGTGGTGCTCGGCCACGAGGGCGCCGGAGTGGTGGAGACGGTCGGCGCGGGCGTCGTGCATGTCGCGCCCGGCGATCACGTCGCCCTGTCGACCCTCGCCAACTGCGGCACGTGCGCCGAGTGCGACCGGGGCCGCCCGACCATGTGCCGCAAGGCCATCGGCATGCCGGGGCAGCCGTTCACGCGGCACGGCGCGAAGCTCTTCAACTTCGCCTCCAACTCCGCCTTCGCCGAGCGCACGGTCGTCAAAGCCGTCCAGGCCGTCAAGATCCCCGACGAGGTGCCGCTGACCTCGGCGGCGCTCATCGGCTGCGGGGTGCTGACCGGCGTCGGAGCGGTGCTCAACCGGGCCGAGGTCGGCCAGGGCGAGTCGGTCGTCGTCATCGGCGCGGGAGGCATCGGACTCAACGTCCTGCAGGGGGCGCGGCTCGCCGGGGCGTCGACGATCGTCGCGGTGGACGCGAATCCGGCGAAAGAAGCGGCGGCCCGGACCTTCGGCGCGACCCACTTCATCGACGCCTCCACCACCCCGGACACCTCCGCCGCGGTGAAGGGAATCCTGCCGACGGGCGCGGACCACGCCTTCGAATGCGTCGGCAACACCAAGCTGATCCGGCAGGCGGTGGACCTCCTCGACCGGCATGGGAAGGCCGTCCTGCTCGGCGTGCCACCGGCCGACGCGCAGGCGTCCTTCCTCGTCTCGTCCATGTACCTCGACAAATCGATACTCGGCTGCCGCTACGGCTCCTCGCGCCCGCAGCGCGACATCGCCCTGTACGCGCGTCTCTACCGCGAAGGCCGACTGCTGCTGGACGAGCTGATCACGGAGACCTATCCGGTCGAGGACTTCGCGAAAGCCGCCGACGATGCCCACCACGGGCGGGTGGCGCGCTGCGTGCTCACCTTCTGACATTCCGTACCCGCTGCGGCCGGACGCCGGGCGTGCCCAGGGGGCCATTCCGTAGGAATGGTCGACGGGGCGGCCCCCAGGGGGCGCGATAACGGCCGACAGTGACGAGGGTCACGCCGGCGTCTCCGGGTGGGGCGCCCGTACGAACGGGGTGGGTGGTGCGTACGGGGTGGTCGGTGCATGTTGGCGTCAACAGGTCCGATTCGTCAGGTGATTGGGGTTTTGTCGATGCCGGTGTGCGGTACGGGCGGTAGCCCCGGACCGGTGGCGCGGGCACCGGTGCCTGCTGTCGCCCGTTGAGAGCCCCGACGGCCGGCCCATTTGGAGCGGAACCTTCCGGCCCCACAAGGAATCATTCTTGGTGAGAGGGGCGGATATGACTCAGCAGACGGGGCCTGGCGCTATACCGGCGGAGGCGGACGGGGAATCGGCGTGCCCGAAGACGGCCGCTGCCGCCGCCCCCCGGACGGACCTGGACACCGCCCCCGGACCGGACGGCGCACGGGTTGACCTGACGAAGGCGAGACCCCGGCAGCCTGGGAAGACCGCCGGAGACCGGGAGACCGGGGAAGATCAGAAAAGCGCGGAAGATCAGGAAACCGCGGCGGACCGGGAGGCCGCGCAGGACCTGAAGACCGCGGAAGATCTGAAGGCCGCAGAAGACCTGAAGACCGCGGAGGGGAAGCCGCCGGAGAGTGCCAAGGGCGTAACGGACCTGGAAGGCGTCACGACCTCCGAGGTCTCAGAGTCCGCCGAGGACGGTTTCGGGTCGGCTTTCTGCTCCTCGATGGCGACGCTGTGCGCCGAAGCCGTCATCGCCGGGACGCTCGCCGTCTTCGTCGTGCTCGCGCGCGAACACGACGGCCTCCCCGGCAGCGCCGCGGTGATCGTCGGCGCGGTGCTCGCCCTCGGGCTCGTCGGCGTGCTGCTGAGCGGCTTCGTAACCGCCATCGCGGTCATGCCCGCCCTGTCGCTCGCGCGCTGGTGGGCGCGGCGCAAGGAGCGCACCGACAACCGGTGGCGGGCCCTCGCGGCCGTACCGGTGGTGTCGGCGGCGCTGGTCGCCGTGTTCGGGGCGGTGGCCGCGCTGGGCAGCCGGGCGCTCGCGCAGCCCCTGACCTACCTGGAGTGGTGGGCCGCTCTCACCGCCGCGCTCGCGCCCGCGACGGTCGTCGCGCGGACCGCAGGGGGGCGGGCCAGGGAAGGCCGCAGCGGACGCCTCGTGCGGCGCGTCGCGCGCAACGCCGCCGTGGCCTGGCTCGGCGTCGCCGTGCTCGGCACGGCCGCGTACGGAACGGGGCTGGTGAGCATCTACAAGCCGCCCCGGCTCAGCGCCTCGGACATCGAGGGCATCTGGAGCGACGGGCACGGCGGCATGGTGGAGCTGGCCAAGGACGGGAAGGCCGTCGCCGACGGGCTCGACAACTTCGTGTGGGACGGCACCGGCAAGGACAAGCCGAAGGACTGCGAGGGCACCGGGACGTGGAACTCGGTGAAGGACGGCGGCCACGTCCAGGGCGTCTCCATGCGGATCAACGCGTGTGAACTGGTGCGGGAGTGGAGCGTCGGCGGCACCGCCAAGAAGCCGCGGATCTTCCACGAGATAGGAAAGCCGGGTTCCGGCAAGCGCTACGTGCTGACGAAGACGACGAAGAAGAAGGCGGCCGAGCAGCAGGCGCGGCAGAAACACGGCTCCCACGCCGGGGCCCACCAGCACTGACGAGCGGGCCCGGCCCCGGATCCGCGTGGGAGCGGTTCAGAGGCTTTCGAAGGAGCCGAACGTTCCCCGGTGGAAGAGCAGCGGGCCCGTCCCGGCCGCCCCCTCGTCCTCCGCGGCGCCGAGCGCCTCGACGCGCCCGACGACGATGAGGTGGTCGCCGCCCGTGTGCACGGTGTGAATGGCGCAGTCGATCCACGCGGGCACGCCCGTGAGCAGCGGTGATCCGGTCGCCGGCGACGGCTCGTACGGCACCCCGGCGAACTTGTCCGCGCCGCTCACGGCGAAGCCCCGGCACAGGTCGCCCTGCCCGGTGCCCAGGATGTTGACGCAGAAGACCCCGGCGCGGGCGATGCGCGGCCAGGTCGTGGACGTACGGGCCACCATGAAGGCGACCAGCGGCGGGTCGAGGGAGAGCGACGAGAAGGACTGGCAGGCGAAGCCCGCCGGGCCGGAGGGGCCGCCGCCGTCCGTCCCGGCCGCCCCTTCCGTCCCGCCCGCCGCGGCGGGCGCGGTGACGATGGTGACGCCGCTCGCGAAGTTGCCGAGAACGCGCCGGAACTCGGCCGCCTCGACGGGGGAGCGTTCGTCCTCGCGGACGGCTCGCAGTTCGGGGCGGGGGAGTGGATCGACCGGCCGACCGGCTGAGGTGGACGCACCCACCGACCGCAGATAGCGCACGGCGGTGGCTGCCATCCCTGCGTGTCCCATCATGACTTCATTGAATCTGAAGAGATTTTGGATGGGAAGTGATGGGCGGAGCGTGACACTTGGTTAGCCTCCTCGGTATTCGGGGGTGCGTCGCTCGACGAAGCTCGCGACGCCCTCCTGTGCGTCCGATGTCGTCATATTGATCTCCTGCGCGGTGGCCTCGGCCGCGAAGGCGGTCGTACGGTCGGTGTCGAGCGAGGCGTTGACCAGCTGTTTGGTGAGGGCGAGCGCGCGGGTGGGGCCCGTCGCCAGCCGCTCCGCCCATTCGCGCGCGACCTTCGCCAACTCGGCATCCGGCACGACCCGGTTGACCAGGCCCAGCCGCTCGGCCTCGGCGGCGGGCAGCGCGTCGCCGAAGAACATCAGCTCCTTCGCGCGCTGCGGGCCCACCAGGCGCGGCAGGAGGTACGCGCCGCCCCCGTCCGGTACGAGCCCGCGCCGCACGAAGACCTCGATGAACCGGGCCGACTCCGCCGCCAGCACGAGGTCGCAGGCGAGCGCGAGGTGCGCGCCGAGCCCGGCCGCGGTGCCGTTGACGGCGGCGACGACGGGCTTCTCGCAGTCCAGGACGGCGCTGATCAGCCGCTGGGCGCCGCGCCGGATCGTACGGGCCACATCGCCCGCGACGCGTTCGACGCCGGCGGCGGCGGGGGCGCCGCGGAGGTCCGCGCCGGCGCAGAAGCCCTTGCCGGTCGCGGTGATCACGACGGCTCGCACGGCCTGGTCGGCGGAGGCCTCGTCGAGCAGCGAAATGATGCGTTCTCGCTGGTCACGCGTGACGGCGTTCATCGCTTCGGGGCGGTTGAGGGTGATCCACGAGACCCCATTGTCAGTGGTGTGCCGTATCAATGACTCAACGGATTCTTCGGGGGAGGAAGTCATGGGGGAGCGGCTCCGGGTTCTTGGGTCAGTGGCAGACGGCGAGCGCGTCCAGCGCCACCGCGCCTTGGCCGCGTTCCAGCACCATCAGCGGGTTGATGTCGAGTTCGGCGAGGGTGTCGCCCAGTTCCAGGGCCATGCGCTGGACGCGCAGCACGACTTCGACGAGCGCGTCCACATCGGCCGGCGGCGCCCCGCGGACACCGTCGAGCAGGGCGCGGCCGCGCAGTTCGCCGAGCATCGCGCGCGCCTGGTCCGCGCCGAACGGCGGTACGCGCACCGCCGCGTCGCGCAGCACCTCCACCAGCACGCCGCCGAGACCGACCGTGACCGTGGGGCCGAAGAGGCTGTCGGGGGTGACGCCGACGACCATTTCGACGCCGCGCGCGACCATCTGGCAGACGAGCACGCCGTCGAGCGGCACCCCTTCGTAGCGAGCGATGTCGGTGAGCTCGCGGTAGGCGTCCCGGACCTGGCTGGCGGAGGTCAGACCGACCTTGACCAGGCCGAGTTCGCTCTTGTGGGCGAGCTGCGGACCGGACGCCTTCATGACGACGGGGTAGCCGACCAGGCCGGCCGCCCGTACGGCCGCCGCCGCGCTGGTCACCAGCTGCTCGCGTGGTACGCGAATGCCGTACGCGCGCAGCAGCTGCTTCGCGGCGTGCTCGCTGAGCTGCTCGCCCGGGCGCATCAGCGCCTGCGCCTTGCGAGCGGAGGGGGAGAGGGTGCGCGGGGCGTCCTCGAAGGGGGAGCGGTAGTTCGCGGTGAAGCGGTGGTGGCCGAGGTAGGCGCGGACGGCGGTGATGCAGTTGGCGAAGGTGCGGAAGGTGGCGACGCGGGAGGAGCCGAGCAGTGTGGTGCGGTAGGCGTCCTCGGTGCCGACGGGAGACCCCCACACCACGCACACCAGCTTGTCGGTCTGTTCCGCCGCGTCCACCAGGTCCTGCGCGAGTTTGTCGCTCATGGGCGGGAAGGGGCCGGTGATCGGGCAGATGAGGACGCCGACGGAGGGGTCGGCGAGGATAGCGTCGATGATCTTGCGGCCGCGCCAGTCGCCCACTGGGTGGCCGCCGTTGTCGACCGGGTTCGCGACGCTGAGGTAGTCGGGTATCCACTGGTGGAGTTCGGTCTGCTTCGCCGCGCCGAGCGTGGGGAGTTCGAGCCCGGCGGCGGTCGCCAGGTCCGAGAAGTGCGCGCCCGTGCCGCCCGAGATCGAATACACCACGACGCCGTCGGCGCGCGGCGGACGGGCGCGGGCGAGCAGGGCCGCGGTGTCCTGGAGCTCGTCGAGCCCGTCGACGCGGATCACGCCGAACTGCCGCATGGCGGCGTCCACCACCTCGTCCGCGCCGGTGAGCTTGCCGGTGTGGGAGGCGGCCATCCGGGCGCCGGCCTCGGTCCGGCCGACCTTGACGGTGACCACCGGCACCTTGTTGCGTGCCGCCCGGTCGGCGGCGAGGAGGAAGCCGCGGCCGTCCTTGAGCCCTTCCACATAGGCGGCGATGGCGCCGACCTCGGGGCAGGTGGCGAAGTAGGAGATGAAGTCCGCGGTCTCCAGGTCCGCTTCGTTGCCGGTCGGGGCCCAGTGGGAGAGCCGGATGCCGAGTTCCTGGAGGGTGAAGACGGGGCGGCCCTGGTGGCCTGACTGGGTGATGAGGGCGATGGCGGGGCCGTCGAGGTCGTCGCGGAACTTCTCGAAGGCGTTGAGGTTGGTGTTCGGGCCGAGGAGGCGGATCCCGGAGCGTTCGACGGCGGCGGCCAGCCGCTGCTGCGCGGCCGCGCCCGCCTCGCCGGTCTCGGCGAAGCCGGAGGCGAAGGCGACGGCGAAGCGGACCTTCGACTCGGCCAGTTCCTCGATGACGGGGGTCGGGTCGCCGACGAGGAGAACGGCCAGGTCGACCTTTTCGGGGAGGTCGGCGACGCTCGGACAGCAGGGGAGGCCGAAGACGCTGGTACGGGTGGGGTGCACGGGGTGTAGCCGGGCTCCGACGCGCTCGGCCCAGGCGATGAGCTGCCGGGTGATGCCGGTGTTGGGGCGCCCCTCGGCGTCGGAGGCGCCGACGACGGCAACGGAGGAGGGCCGGAAGAAGCGGTCCAGGTCGGGTACGTCCGAGTGCAGGGCCCGGCCGCTGACGTCCACGTCCTCGGCCGGTGCGGCCCTGCCGTGGACGGCGGGCGCAGCCTGCTCTCCGCAGGCCAGCACGCGGGCCGTACGGGAGGTGGTGGTGAGGGTGCCGTGAGTCGATCCAAGCATCGTTCTCGCCCACTCCTGCTCGATGGCCAACATAACTGACGCTTAGTCAGGTTACTGAACTGACGCTGAGTCAGGAATGGGGTTGCATGGGAAAGAGATCCGAGCCGAGCCCCTTGCGCAACCCCTTACCCATCCGTTGAACTGACGTACCGTCAGAAAATGGGGAAGTGCGGGGAGCGTTCAGCGGAGATCGGGAGGCGAGAGGAGAGAGGCGGGCAGTAGGGAGCGGCGAGCAGCGGGAAGCGGGCGGCAAGCAGCGGGAAGCGGGAAGCGGCAAGCAGGCAGCGGGAAGCGGAACCAGAAGCAGAAGCAGAAGGGCGGGCGATGCAGACGATCTGGCTCAGCGGGGCCGAATGGTTCGCGGTGCTGCGTATCGGCCTCGGGCTGTGGTGGCTGGAGAGCTGGCGGCACAAGGACAAGAAGGGCTGGTTCGAGCGCGGTACGGGCATCGCGTGGGCAACCGATGTGGCGGGCAAGCACCGCTGGGGCTTCGTGCGGGCCGGGTTCGAGAAGGTCGTGAGTCCGCGGCCCAAGGCCATGGCGTACATCGTCGTCTACGCCGAACTCGCCCTCGGACTGGGGCTCGTGGCCGGCCTTCTCACGCCCGTAGCGCTCATAGGCGGCCTCCTGCTCAATCTGCTCTACCTCGTCCTCATGGTCCACGACTGGGCCGAGCAGGGGCAGAACGCGATGATGGCGCTCATATCGCTCGTCGCCCTCTTCGCCATGAGCTGGCAGACCTGGTCCCTCGACGACGCGATGGGGTTGTTCCTGTGAGCGCGGCACGCTTCGACCTGCCCGAGATCGATGCCTTCACCCGCCCCTACTGGGACGCGGCTGCCGATGGCTGCCTTCTGATACGTCGTTGTGCCGCCTGTTCGCTGGCCCATCACTACCCGCGCGAGTTCTGTCCCCGCTGCTGGAGCGAGGAGGTCCGCTGGGAGGAGGCGAGCGGCCGGGCCGTCCTCTACACCTGGTCGGTGGTCCACCTGAACGACCTGCCGCCCTTCGGCGACCGCGTCCCGTACACCGCCGCCGTCGTCGACCTGGCCGAAGGGCCCCGGATGATGACCGAGATCGTCGACTGCCCGGAGGGAGAGCTGAGCGTCGGCATGCCGCTGCGGGCGCACTTCCGTACGGAGTCGAGCGAGCCCCCCGTGACGGTGCCCGTCTTCCGCCCCTGTTGAATGCGGTACGGATCGACTTGTCCGGGAGCGTCGAGGACCGAGCGACGGGCATCGGGGCGCTACGGGGGTAGGGAGTGCGCGAGCATGGCGAACACGACGGCAGCGGAACCGCTGCGCCCGGCCGACCTGCGGGGCTACGGCCTGCGGCTGCGGACATGGGAGTACGCGGACGCGCCCGTAGCGCTGCGGGGCCTCAACGACCCCGAATTCCTGCGCTGGAACACGCCGCTCGTCCCGGTCCGGGACGAGGCCGGCGCCCGCGACTTCATACGCGGCCGCTTCGAAGGCTGGGAGCGCGGCGACGCGGCGACCTACGCCGTCACCGAGGACGACGAGATCGTGGGGCAGGTGGCCCTCAACCTCATCGACCGCACCTTCTCGAACGCCCGCGTCGGCTACTGGGTGCTCGCCGAGGCCCGCGGCCGGGGCGTCGCCGCCCGCGCGCTGGAGCTCTGCACCCGCTGGGGCTTCAGTGAAGTCGGCCTCAACCGGCTCGAACTGGGGCACGCCATGGGCAACATCCCGTCCTGCCGGGTGGCGGCCCGCTGCGGGTACGCGTACGAGGGCACCCTGCGGGGAGCCATGTTCGAGGCGGGATCGAAAGACGTTTTCCGGGACGTCCACCTTCACGCGAGGCTCGCGACCGACCCGCCGCCGTCCGGCTTCTCGGAGGCCGGCCGCCTGGAATCCGGCCATTCGGACTCCGGCCGCCTGGAGCCTGGCTCCTCGGATTCGGCTGACGCCGCCGGGGCGGAGACGGGAGTTGCGGGCGAGGGCGGCGAGGCGGGCGAGGCCGCGGGTTTGGTGGCTCCGGCGGGTACGTAGGCTCGGTTTCCTCGGCCCGCTCAGGTTGGGGCGGTGTGTGCGAGGGGGCCGCCGCCGTGAGGGGCGGGAGCGGTGAGTGGGCGCCTCGTCAGGGCCAGAGGAGTTCGGTGGTCCAGCCGTTGTCCGTAAGGCGGTAGTTGAGGCGTACGTGGCGGCGGTCGGCGTCGCGCTGGAAGAACTCGACTTCGGTGGGGGCCAGCACGTAGAGCGTCCAACTGTCCACTTGAGCATTCGGTTCGCGCCGCGCGCGCTCCCATGCCGCGGCGGACGCCTCCTCCAGCTCGCGGCAGGAGCCGAGGACATCGCTCTGCCGGCCGACGAGGGCCGCGGCCAGTGCGCCTGTGGACCGTTGGTGCAGGTCGGCGGCGCTCTCCTCGGGGGCAGCGGCGGTCACCGTTCCCTGGACGCGTACCTGCCGTCCCAGGGCCGCCCAGTAGAACCCGAGCGCCGCTTCGGGGCGCGCCGCCAGGTCGCGGCCCTTGCGGCTCGTACGGTGCGAGCCGAAGTGCCACCCGCGCTCGTCGGCGTCGTGCAGCATCACGATGCGTACGGACGGGGCGCCCGTCGCGTCCGCGGTCGCGAGCGTCATCGTCTGCGGCTCGGGCGCCCCCGCTTCGGCGGCCTCGCGCAGCCACCGCTGGAAGAGGGGCAAGGGATCGGCGGGGGCCGCGGCGGGGTCGAAGGGCGGCAGCTCGCCCTCCACTACCCGCAGGGAGCGCAGGAGGGCGCGGAACTCCGCCTGTTGCCGATTCGGCTCGGTCGTATCGGTCGGCTCGGCTGGCTCGGGGGCCTCGGGGGCCGCGGAGGTCTCGGCCGGCTCAGTCGGCTCGTTCGGCTCGTTCGGCTCGATCGGCTCGTTCGTATCGGGGTTCTCAGGAATCTCAGGAATCTCGGGGGTCTCTGGGGTCTCTGGGGTCATGCGCACCATCTAAGCAATGGAGGTTTGGATCGGCGGAAGCGACTGAGGAGGGCCGCGAACCGCGGGTTCACCCCCGGCCCAGTACCACCGTGCCCGAGGAGCAGAACCAGCCGCCCGTACCGGAGGCCACCGCGACCTCCGGGAGGCGGCCTCCGGCCTTGCGGACCTGGCGGCCTTCGCCTGCCTCGCCCCGCAGTTGCCGCGCCGCCTCGACCAGCAGGAACAGCCCTCTCATGCCGGGGTGGCAGGCGGAGAGTCCGCCGCCGTCGGTGTTGACGGGCAGTTCGCCGCCGATGGTGAGCCGCTCCTTCTCCGCGAAGGCGCCGCCCTCGCCCTTGCCGCAGAAACCGAGGTCCTCCAGCGTTACGAGCGTCATGTAGGTGAACGCGTCGTACAGCTCGGCCACGTCGACGTCGCCCGGGCCGACACCCGCCCGTTCGAAGGCGGCGCGGCCCGATACGGCGGCCGGGGAGACGGTGAAGTCGTCCCACTGCGACATGGAGGTGTGCGAGACCGCGGTGCCCGAACCCAGTACCCATATGGGGGCCTTCGCGGTGTCCGGGACATACTCCTCGGCCGCGAGCAGCACCGCGCACCCGCCGTCGGACCGTATGCAGCAGTGCAGCTTGGTGAACGGGTCGGCGATCATGGGGCCGCCGAGGACGTCGTCGACGGTGATGGGGGCGCGGTACATCGCGTCGGGGTTGTGCGCGGCGTTGGCGCGCGCCTGGACGGCGATGTCGGCCAGCTGCTCCAGCGTCGTGCCGTATTCGTGCATGTGGCGGCGGGCGGCCATCGCGTATTTGGCGATGAGCGTGTGGCCGTACGGGACCTCGAACTGGAGGGGCCCGCGCGCACCGAAGGACAGGTTCGAGGTGCGCCGCTTGGCCTTGATGTCGGCGCGGGCGGTGGAGCCGTACACGAGGAGGACGGCGCCCACGTGGCCGGCCGCGATGGCGTCCACGGCGTGCGCGGCCATGACTTCCCAGGTGGAGCCGCCGACCGAGGTGGAGTCCGTCCACGTGGGCCGCAGCCCCAGGTATTCGGCGACCTCCACGGGGGCGAGCGTGCCCAGCCCCGCCGAGGCCAGCCCGTCGATGACCGACCGGTCGAGCCCGGAGTCCGCGAGGGCGCGGCGGGCGGCCTGGGCGTGGAGGGCGTAGGGGGTGGCTTCGTCGACGCGGCCGCAGTCGGCGAGCGCCACACCGACGACGGCCACCTTGCGGCGGCCTGTTGTGGCTGCTGAGGCCCCTGGAGTGCCTGATGTCATAAATCTGACGGTACATCAGATGCGGTTCCCGGCGGCACCCCGCGCGACTCTCCGAATCGCCTCCCGGCTCTAGGAAAGTGCGCCCCGGCTCCCTACCATGACGACCCGTCAGAAACGGGAGGAGTCCGCCGATGGACGCCGCGTTCACCGAGGAGCAGGACGAAATCCGCCGCACGCTGCGCGAGCTGCTGGCCAAGCGGTGCGGGCCGGACGAGGTCAAGACCGCGGTCCGTACGGAGGCCGGGTACGACGAGAGGCTGTGGCGGCAGCTCGCCGAGCAGCTGGGACTGCCAGGGCTGGCGGTCGGCCAGGAGTACGGCGGCGTCGGCTGCGGCCCGACCGAGCTGGCGCTGGCCTGCGAGGAGACCGGGCGGGCCCTGCTGCCCTCGCCCCTGCTGGCCACCGCCGCCCTTGCCGCGCCCCTCCTCGCCGAACTCGGTACGGACGCCCAGTGCGCCGAGCTGCTGCCGCGCCTCGCCTGCGGTGAGCTGACCGCCACGCTCGCCGTGCCGGGCGGCGCGCTGCCCGCGGCGCTCGGACTCACGGGCCCCAACGACGGCGACTGGGCCGGCGGCGGCCGGGCGGGCGGCGTGCAGGCCCGCCCGTACGAGGGGGGCTGGCGGCTGTACGGGCAGGCCGAGCAGGTGCTCGACGGGCACAGCGCGGGGCTGCTGATCGTGGCCGCGCACGCCGGCGGGTACGCGCGCAGCCGCACGCTCCTGTTCGCTGTACGGGCCGGAGCCGCGGCTACCGGAGACGTGGCTATGGGAGCGCGGACCGTACGGGCCGGAGACACGGCATCGGGAACGAGGACCCCAGGGTCCGGCGAAGCGCCCGCGACAGGCCCGGCCGCACGGTCCGGCAAGGCGGCCTCCGTGGCAGGTTCGGCCGTACGGTCCGGAGGCGCGCCCGGCGCGCGGGCGGGCACCGGGGCCGGTGCCGGTGCCAAGCCCGGTGCGGGGCCCGCCGGCCTCGTCCGTACGCGCCTCACCGCGCTGGACGAGACGCGGCCCCAGGCCCGTATCGAACTCCGCGACACCCCCGCCGAGCTGCTCGGAGCCAGTGACGAGGCGGATGTGCCGGGGGCGCTCGCGCGGTTGGGCGGCGGGGTCGGCGCCGTGCTCGCCGCGGAGGCCGTCGGAGCGGCCGACCGCGCGCTCACGCGGACGCTCGAATATGTGCGGGCGCGGGAACAGTTCGGCCGGCCGATCGGCTCCTTCCAGGCGGTCAAGCACCGCTTGGCGGACCTCTACGTAGAGGTTCAGGCGGCCCGTTCGGCGGCGTACTACGCGGCTTGGGCCGCGGGCCGGGCGGACGCCGAGCCCGGCGCGGGCGGGCTCGCGCTCGCGCAGGCGCTCCAGGCGCTGCGCACGGTCGCGGCGGAGACGGTGCAGTTGCACGGCGGCATCGGCTTCACCTGGGAGCACGACGCGCATCTCTATTTCAAACGTGCCGCCGGCGACGAGTTGCTCTTCGGGCCCGTGCACCGGCTGCGGGCGCGCGCCGCAGATTTGGCCGGGCTGTTCGTGCCGGGTGCCGCAGAGGCCCGGAACGGGCCGGTCGGGAACCGGCTGGTCGGGAACCGGCTGCCGGGCGCGGCCGGTCCGGCGGGCCCGGACGCGCCGGCCGATGCCGCCGCCGTGGCCGTCTGATGGCGCCGCCAGGGGTACGGCTCATGCAGAAGGTGTCCGCCACCAGGACCTTCGCCAAGGTCGCCCCGTACGTGGTCCCGGCCATGGACCGCGCCGTGCACCGGCTGACGCGCGGCAGAGTGCTGCTCAGCGCGCGGATGCTGCCCGGCGTCATCCTGACGGCCACGGGTGCCAGAAGCGGACAGCCACGGAGTACGCCGCTGGCCTGCATGCCGCAGGACGACGGCGCCTGGCTGCTCGTCGGCTCCAACTTCGGCCGGCCCGGCCACCCCGCCTGGACCGCGAATCTGCTGGCGCACCCGGAGGCGCGGGTGAGCTGGAAGGGCCAGGACATCGCCGTACGGGCCCGGCTGCTCGGCGGGGCGGAGCGGGCGGCGGCGTGGGCGGCGGTGCTGGAGTTCTGGCCGCCGTACGGGAAGTACCAGGAGCGCGTGGAGCGCGAGATCAGGCTGTTCCGGCTGGAGCGGCGCTAGTCGGCGGACTCCAGGCGACGGGCGAGTTCGGCGTCAGCGGACTCCCGGTGGCCTGCACGTCGGGCACGTCGGGCACGTCGGCACGTCGGCAGCCTTCGCGCCAGCGGGCTCAGTAGGCCTCAGCAGGCCTCAGCGGGTTCCCGGCAGCCTTCAGGCCAGGGATGCCATGACGACGCTGTCATGACAGACGTCCTGACGGGAGGCGGAGGCGGATGCAGATGCAGATGCAGATGCGGATGAGGCAGGGGCGGAGGCGGTCGCGTCCCCATGGACGGATCCACCTTCGCTCACATCGGACCGCGATCGAGGTTTGGATCCTCGCGAGCGACTGAGGCGCGCGTTTTTTCTCGGCTGTCCATGTGGCCGGCTGTCCCGGATGCCGCAACGGCGGATCCCTCGGCCACCCCGAGAGATCCGCCGCTGCGGTGACAGGACGTTGGCGGAGCGGCCGCGCGGTCGGGCGCGGTGCTCCGAAGTCAGCGCGCGGGCGCTTACTTCGTCGGCTTCTTGCCGGTGATGCCCAGGTGCACGAGCAGGGCCAGGCTGGGCTTGAGTTCGGCCTGCTTGACGCCCCAGCTCTGGAAGCCCTTCTGGTGCGAGGCGACCGCGGCGAGCATCGCGACGAGGGAGCCCGCCATGGCCGCGGGGCTGACGTCCTTGTCCACCTTGCCCTTGGACTGGAGTTCCTTGACCGAGTCCGTGAGGGAGTTGGTGACGGCGTTGAGGATCTTCATGCGGATCTTGTAGAACCGCTTGTCGCCCTCGGCCGCCCCCAGGTCGACGACGCGCAGAATCGCGTCGTGTTTGCGCCAGAAGCCGAGGAAGCCGTCCACGAGTTCCTCGGCGGTCTGCCAGCCGGACTTCCCGGCCCACGAGCGGCCGGCGACGAGATCGGTGAGGCTCGCGCCCTCCGTCGCCATCTCCTCGGCGATTTCGAGGACGGCGCCCTCCACGTCGGGGAAGTACTGGTAGAAGGTGGCGGGCGAGGTGCCCGCCTTGCGGGCGACGTCGATGACCTTGACGTCGCGGTAGGGCTCGGTGCTGAGCATTTCGCTGAGGCAGTCGAGCAGCTTCTGCCGCGTCGCCTGGCCGCGTCGCCCGGCCACTCGGCCGTCGACGGTGCGTACTTGTCCTGTCATGCCGTCAGCTTACCGAGGGGTGATCGGATCGCGATTCGGCTGCCTGCAAATGGGGGCCGGGGGGCGGACCGCGGTGTACGGGCAGTTCAGGGGCGTTTCAGCAGGTGCGCGGGGGGCCGGAACGTGTTGGTCCGTACTAGTGAATCGTCTTATCAACAGGCTGGGGATAACTTTCACGGGCAACGCTCCGTGACCGCTCGGGAAATTGACCAAATGTTCGATTCCAAGGGCGGGCGTGAACCGTGATCCCCCGATAACGTGTGGCGCAGGACACTCTTCGCACGAGAGGACCGGACCCATGGCCGCGTTTGCGGACGGAGCGCCCTGTTGGGCCGATGCGGCTCTCCCCGATCTCGAAGCGGGCAAGCGATTCTACGGTGAGCTGTTCGGCTGGGAATTCGGTGCGGCCCAGCCCGAATTCCACAACTACACACGGGCTTTGCTGGACGGCAAAGCCGTGGTCGGGCTCATGCCGAAGCCCGACGGCCGGATGCCCACCGCGTGGGACATCTTCTTCGCCACGTCCGACGCCGCCGCCACGGCCGCCAAGATCCGGGAGGCGGGCGGCCAGGTCATCGAGGAGGCGATCGCCGTCGGCGACCTCGGCACGATGGGGCTCGCGGTCGACCCGGGAGGCGCGTTCTTCGGCGTCTGGCAGCCCGGCGCCCACAAGGGGTTCGGGCTTCAGCGCGAGCCCGGCTCGTACGGCTGGGTCGAGTGCTGGACCCGCGACGCCAAGGCTGTCGACCCCTTCTATGAAGCGGTCTTCGGCTACGGCAGCGTGGACTACAGCGACGACGCGGGCCTGGACTTCGTCGTCTGGACGCCCGCCGGGCAGCCGTCCGACGGGGAGCACGCGGCCCTGGGGCGGGCCGTCATCGACGACACCTTCCCGGCCGAGCTGCCGGCGCACTTCCTCATCTACTTCACGGTCGACGACTGCGACGAGGCGGTGCGGACCACGACGAGGCTCGGCGGCCGCGCCATCCGCGAGCCGCAGAACACGCCCCACGGGCGTTTCGCGGTGCTGGTCGACGACCAGGGGGCGACCTTCGCCGTCATCGATTCCTCCAAGGCGGCGACGTAACGGCGGCGCTCGCCGCCCTTTTCGGCAACGGTCATCCGGCCCTCCCTGGTCGTGGCGGCCGGGGCATCTGCTCCGTACCGGCAGCCGTAGTACAGCGGCCGGTCCACCCGCCGCACAGGCCGGGCTTCGGCGAGCGGGCACGCGTGCCCGCCGGACCGCGGACGGCGCGGTCCGGCGGGCGCTTTCACGCGGGGCGGCGCATGGGGCGGAGTGCAGGGCGGGACGCGGGGCGGGCGTGCGGGAGCGGCCCGCCGGTCGGCCCGTACGAGGACGCGGGACGGCCTGCCTGGGTCGCCTGTACGGGCGTGGGACGGCCTGCCCGGCCCGCATGGCCCCCGCCCGTACAGAGCAGCGGGGAGCCGGGCGCCCCGCCGGGCTGTACGGTCGCAAGCGCGGTCCGCCCCGCCGGGTCGTACGCCGGCAGGCGCGGCCCGCCCCGCCAGACCGTACGAATCCGACCTTCCGCCCGAACGTGCCCAGGCGCTCCGTACGGGGTGAGCCGTTCCGGATGTGGTGGAGACACGGCGAAACGCACCCGGGTTCGCAACCGGGGCCTCGGCCAGGAAGAATCGGGATGCGTACCCCGGGATAATTCGCGGTGAGACGCTGCACGGGGCTGGAACCCTTCGAGCCCCCACGGGGAGGTGGCAGGCCAGTGGTGGAGCAGCTGACGCAGCACGACCCGAGGCGGAT
This sequence comes from Streptomyces sp. NPDC050610, assembly GCF_040654875.1. NCBI lineage: Bacteria > Bacillati > Actinomycetota > Actinomycetes > Kitasatosporales > Streptomycetaceae > Streptomyces > Streptomyces sp. NPDC050610. The sequence continues at coordinate 85,306 of NZ_JBFAIV010000014.1, forward strand.
CGGTCCGTTCGAGGTGCTCGGCCGACTCGGCGCCGGTGGCATGGGGCTGGTCTATCTCGCCCGCTCGGCCTCGGGCCGGCGGGTCGCGATCAAGACGGTGCGGACCGAGCTGGCCGAGGACCAGCTGTTCCGCGTCCGGTTCACCCGCGAGGTGGAGGCCGCCCGCGCCGTCAGCGGTTTCTACACCGCGGCCGTCGTCGACGCCGACCCGCGGGCCGCCGTGCCGTGGCTCGCCACCGCCTATGTGCCCGCGCCCTCCCTCGAAGAAATAATCAATGAGTGCGGCCCCCTCCCGGCCCAGGCGGTGCGCTGGCTGGCGGCCGGCATCGCGGAGGCGCTGCAGTCCATCCACGGCGCGGGGCTGGTGCACCGGGACCTCAAGCCGTCGAACGTGCTCGTCGTCGAGGACGGCCCGCGCGTCATCGACTTCGGCATCGCCAGCGGGGTCTCCAACACCCGCCTGACCATGACGAACGTCGCCGTCGGCACCCCGGCCTACATGTCGCCCGAGCAGGCGCGCGACTCGCGCAGCGTGACGGGCGCCAGCGACATCTTCTCGCTCGGCTCGACCCTGGTCTTCGCGTCCACCGGCCACGCGCCCTTCCACGGCGCGAACCCGGTCGAAACCGTCTTCATGCTGCTCCGCGAGGGCCCCGACCTGAGCGGGCTGCCGGACGAACTCCGTCCGCTGCTCGACTCCTGCATGCAGATGGCGGCCGACCAGCGGCCCAGCCCGGCCGACCTCCAGTCGCAGCTCGCACCGCACCTCTTCGCCTCCGAGGCGGACGACAGCGGCACGGCGTCGGCCTGGCTGCCGGACAGCGCGGTCACGATGATCGAGGAGCGGCGGGGCGGCCGGTCCGGCGCGGGCTCCGGAGGCAGGGGCGCCCGCGGGGCCGGCAGGCCGGCCCCGCCGCCGCGTCCGGCGCAGCCTCCCGCGGCCTCGTTCGCCCAGCCCTCCTCGGCACCGCTGCCGCCGTACGAGCCGCTGCCCGCCTACCAGCCTTCGGCGACCGGCGGGCCGCCGCCCGAGCCGGGGCAGGAGTTCCTCTCCGGCCGGCCGCCCAGTCACGCCGCCGGCCCGGCCCCTTCCCACGCCGCCGGGCACGGTGCGGCGCCCCACGGCGCGCCTATGGCGGGCGGCGGGCCCGTCAGCGTGGGCGACTGGGAAAGCGCCTACCAGGGGCAGGGCGGCGACGAGCACGGCGGGCCCGACCGGCGGCCCGCGCACGGCGGCCTACAGGGCTCGACCGGTCTGGACGACCCGCGCGGCGCGCCCGGCCGGCACGCCGCCGCGCAGGCGGCGCCCGCGCCCGTACGGGACGTGTCGGACGGGCCCGTACGGCTTTCCGGGTCCCAGGTGCCGATCGGGCCCGGCCCGCGCGCCGACGCGCGCGAATCGCAGGCGCCGTCGGACGCGGGCTCCGCGACGGGCTGGGTGCGGCCGCCGAGCGGCGTATCGCTCGCCGTGCCCGCACAGGCCCCGGCGGGCGACACGCCCGCCCCGCCCACAGGGCCGCCCGCGGCCGAGGGCGGCGAGCACGATCAGGGCGCGCGGGGGCGCTGGCGGCCCTGGCGGTTCCGGATGTCGAATGACGTCTGGGGGACCCCGGCCGTCTCCGGAGACCTCCTCTACGTCACGTCCTTCGAGGTGCACGCGCTCGAAGTGGCGAGCGGCCGGCGGCAGTTCAAGACGCGGGACGTGGCCTGGGCCATGGCCGTCGCGGGTGGCCGCATCCACGCCTCGGACGGCCCGACGCTGTACGCGCTCGACGCCGCCGACGGCTCGGAGCGGTGGCGGCTGGCGACCGACGGCTGGATCTACTCCCTCGCGGTCGACCGCGGCACCGTCGTCACGGGGACGCGCGGCGGCGGCGTCCAGGCGTGGGAGGCGGCCAACGGCGAACTGCTCTGGGAGATCAGCGGCGCCCAGACCGACTTCGAGACGCCCGAGTACGGGCCCGTCGTCCACGAAGACCTCGTGTACGTCTGGGCGGACGCCCGGCTGCGCGCCCTGGAGGTCCGTACGGGCGCGGAACGCTGGTCGTACCCGATCGGCGACGCGGGGTCCTGCGGCGGAGTGCCGATGCGGCTGCTCCCGGCGCCCGACGGGGCCGTGTACGTGGCCGCGGGCACCCGCGTCCTGGCGATCGACGCGGCCCGGGGCGACGTGCGGTGGCGGTTCGAGGCCCCGGCGGTCTTCCTGAGCGCCCCCGCCTTCGCGCCCGGCCCGGCGGTCACGGGCGGCGGCGTCTACATCGCCGACTACCTCGGCACCGTGTACGCCATCGACGCGGCCACCGGCCGCGACCGCTGGCGCATCGCGACGGAGGCTCGGCAGTCGATCGAGCCGGTGCTGGTGGCCGGTGGTTCGGTCCACCTGGGGAGCGGCAGCGCGCTCTACACGCTCGACGCGGTCACGGGCACGCCGAAGTGGCGGTTCGCGGCCGGCGGCGAGGTGGTGGGCTCGCCGGTCGTGGCGGAGGGCCGGGTGCACTTCGGCTCCGCCGACCACTGCCTGTACACGGTGGACGCCGGGGGCGGGCAGCTGCGCTGGAAGCTGGCGACGGGCGGGGAGATCACGGGGTCGCCGGTGGTCGCGAGCGGCGTCGTCTACGCCTGTAGCAAGGACCGCTGCGTGTACGCGCTCGACGCGGGCAAGGGGACGGGGCTGGCCAGGAGCGGCGGGCGCTAGGGGGCCCCTCTCCGGCCCTTCCAACGGCCCGTCCGCTCGGCCCGGCCGCCCGGTGCGCGCGGTCAGCGGCCGTCGCGCGGAGGCGGTGCGGGCCGGTTCTCCTCGGCGGCGGGCGGGCGCTCGAACTCCTGGGTGTCGGCCAAGGGAGCGTTGGCCTGGGTCTCGTCCGCTCCACGGTCACGGTTGTGGTCCCGGTCGTGGCCGTGGTCACGCGAGGCGCCGTGCGGCGCGCTGTACGGCTTTTCCTCGCGCGGCTGCTCGTACGGCTGCTCGTACGGCTGGGCGTATGCCCCCTCGTGCGGCTGCGTGTACGCGCCTTCGTGCGGCCGCTCGTACTGCGGGGGCTGCTCGTAGTGGGGCGGCTGTTCAGCCGGCCGCTCGTACGGCATCGGCTGCCCGTACCCCGTCGGCTCCTGCTGCGCGGGCTCTTGCTGCGCGGGCTCCGGCTCGGGTGCGCGGCGGCGACGGCGGTGCGTGCCGCGGCGGCCGCTCATGAGGACGGCCGCGAGGAGCAGCAGTACGCCGCCGCCGAGGGCGATCGCGACGCCCATGTTCAGCCCGTTGCCGTCGCTGTCGACCGTGAGATCGCCCGCTTGCTGGCCCTGCCGCACCATCCACAGCACCGTGAACCCCAGCGTCACCAGCCCCGCGAGGGCGATGAGCAGTCGGGACCGCAACAGCAGCCCGATCAGCGTCACGAGACCCACGAACACCATCGGCAGGAAGATCGAGCCCATCAGCTCGGCATGCGTCCCCGTGATGCCGTCGAAGAGGTCCTGGACGCGATAGTCGCGCCCGTGACGGCCGTCGTACCAGGCACGGAAGGGGCTCCATACGGCGGCCGCCGCTCCAATGAGGGCCAGGACGGAACCGAGTGCGTTGCGCACCACGGGCATTCGCCTCACTCTCTCGTTTCCGATTGCCCTGATCCTGACGCTACGCCCGGTTTCGGCCGCTCGCCATGCGTGGCCCGGCCACCGTCGGCCGCTGCGCTAACGTGACGCGAGCCCGTCAATCAAGGCAGTGGGATGTACGGGTATCCACAGGGGGAGGAAGAAACATGGCACGCCGCCATCTGCGGCTCACGGCCGTCGTCGCGCTCGTTCTGGTCTCGCTCACCGGCTTCAGCCGAGGGCACGGGCACGGTCACGGGAGCCACGGCAGTTACGGCAGTTCAAGCCGCCACCGCGACGGCGGTGGGGGATGCAGCAGTTCCCATTCGAACCACAGCTCAGGGTCGGGCTCGGGCTCCGGATCGGACTCCGGATCGAGCTCGGGCTCCGGCTACGACTACGGGTCCTCGGGGTCGTCCGGCTCCTCCGGCTCGTACGGGTCGGCCGCCGGAAGCCGCGGCGTCGGCGGCGGCAGTACGCACAGCGCCTCACCCGACCGCGCCGCGCGGCCGGAGGCGAAGATCGTCCAGTGCATCTCGGACGACGCGCGGCACGAGGCCGCGACCATCCGGGTGACGAACCGCGGCAGCGCCCGGGCGACCTACACCGTCACCGTCGACTTCCGCGACCGGCAGGGCGCGTCCGCGTCGCTCGGCAGCGCCCGCCTCACGCTGGGCGGCGGCGCTTCGGGGACCGTGCGGGTGTCCCCGACGACGCCGTCGAGCGACCTGGCGTCCTGCCGGGTGCGTTCCGTCGGCTGACGCCCGCCCGGTGCCGCCCCGAGCGGACAGTTGCCGCGTGCGCGACAGCCGCCCGTACGGGGCGACGCACGCGGCAGCCTTCCGTACGGGGCAACGCGCGCCGTCAGCGCACGCGGTAGCCGTCCGTACGGGCGCGGCCGGCGAACAGCTCCGCCTGCCGGTCCGGCGGCAGGTTTCCGAGGGCGATCAGCGGCGGCGCCAGGGTGAGGGCCTGCGCCCGCGCAGCCTCCCTGGTCGCCCAGAGGGCCCGTACGGTCCCCTGTACGGCCTCCGTCGGGTACGAGGCGATGACGGCCGCCGCGCGCAGCGCCGCCCCGACGGCCTCGCCGGGCGCCACCACCTCGGACACCAGCCCCGTCTCGTACGCGCGCTGCGCGGAGAGGCGTTCGGCGGTGCCCATCAGGGCCATCCGCGCGACCTCGCCGGCGGGCATGCGCTGCGCCATGTAGATGGATTCGTACGCGCTGACCATGCCGTAGGCGGTATGCGGGTCGAAGAACGTCGCGTTCTCGGCGGCGATGACGAACTCGGCCTCGCCCAGCAGGTAGAACGCCCCGCCGCAGGCCATGCCGCCGACGGCCGCGACGACCGGTTTCCACAGGTCGGCGGCCTTGGGGCCGATGGCGATGAGCGGATCGTCCATGGAGAAGGGGGAGCCGGGCTGCGGGACGTCGACGGTGCGGTCGATGCCGGTGCAGAAGGCGCGGTCGCCCGCGCCGGTGAGGACGACGGCCCGCACGGAGTCGTCGAAGCGCAGGGCGCGCCAGACGGCGGTCAGTTCGGCGGCCGTCGCCAGGTCGATCGCGTTGTGGCGGTCGGGGCGGTCGAGGGTGACGAGCGCGACGCCGTCCGGCCGCTTCTCGGTGCGTACGGTCGGGGCCTTCTCGGCGCTCACGGCCCCGGCCCCGGCCCCGGCGTCGGTGTCTGTGTCTGTGTCTGTGTCGGCGTCGGTGTCGGTTTCGGCGTCGGCGGTCATGGGCGCTCCAGCATCCAGCGCGGGACGGTGACGCCCTCGGCGAGTTCGGCGAAGACCGCCTTGACGGGGGCGCCGATGCGGAGCTTGGCGGGGTCCACGGAGTTCAGCGCGGCGTCGGGGGCGGCGACCAGGTTCCCGACCAAGCGGATGTTGGGGATGTCCGCCAGCTCGACGATGATCGCGTTGTACGGGGCCTGTTCGGCGTAGGCGGGCAGCAGCGGCGGGTGCGGGAAGACGTACGACCAGATGCGGCCGCGGCCGGACGTCCTGACCCAGATGCTGTCGAAGGACTGGCAGTGCGGGCAGCAGGGGCGGGGCGGGAAGCGCGGTTCGTCGCAGTCGGCGCAGGCCTGTACGCGCAGTTCACCGCGGGCGGCGTACTCCCAGAAGGGCGCGCCGTCCTCGTCGACGACGGGCAGCAGCAGGCCGTTGTCAGTGGTGGCCTTCATGATGGACGACATGAGAATTCAACTCCTCAGCAGCAGCGCCGAAGTGGGGACTCCTTCGCCCGCGGTGACCAGGCAGGTCGCCGCGTCGGGCACCTGCGCGGTGGAGGTGCCGCGGAGCTGTTTGACGCCTTCGGTGATCAGGTTGAAGCCGTGGACGTACGCCTCGCTGAGCCCGCCGCCGCCGGTGTTGACGGGCAGCCGGCCACCGCTTTCGAGGGCGCCGCCTTCGGTGAAGGCCGCTCCTTCGCCGCGCCCGCAGAAGCCGTAGCCCTCCAGGGACAGGGGGATGAGGGGGGTGAAGGCGTCGTAGATCTGGGCGACGTGCACATCTTCGGGCCCGAAGTCGGCGGACTTCCACAGGTGTCGGGCGGCGGTCCAGGCGGGGCCGGTGAGGGGGTCGTCGTTCCAGTAGTTGACCATGCCGTGGTGCTGGGCGGGGAGGCCCTGGGCCGCGGAGTGGACGTACACGGGCTTGGTGCGGCAGTCGCGAGCCCGTTCGGCGGAGACGAGGACGCAGGCCAGCGCGCCGTCCGTCTCCAGGCAGTTGTCGAAGAGGCAGAGGGGGTCGCTGATCCAGCGCGAGGTCATGTACATATCGCGGGTCAGGGGGCGTTCGTACATCATTGCGGCCGGGTTCTGGTTCGCCCGGTTGCGGCAGGCGAGGGCGACGTTGAAGAGGTGGTCGCGGGTGGCTCCGTACTCGTGCATATAGCGGCGGGCCAGCATCCCGATCTCGTCGGCGGGGCGCAGGAGTCCGTACGGGCGGGTCCACTGTCCGGGGGTGGGGAGTTGGACGGTGGTGTTGGACCAGGGGCGGGGGCCCGAGCCGCGCTTGCGGGAGCGCCAGGCCACGCCGACGGACGCCTGTCCGGTGGCGATGGCCGCGGCGAGGTGGGCGAGGGTGGCGCAGGAACCGCCGCCGCCGTAGCCGACCTTGGAGAAGAAGGTCACGTCGCCCGCGCCGATGGCCTTGGCGATCTCGACCTCGTCCGTCTCCTCCATCGTGTACGAGGCGAAGGCGTCGACCTGGGACGGGGGTATGCCCGCGTCGTCGAGGGCGGCGACGATCGCGCGGCAGGCCAAGGTCCGTTCGGATTCCGGTAGTTGTTTGGCGAAGGGGGTCTGGCCTATTCCGACTATCGCCGTAGCGTCCTTGAGCGTTGCCGCCATCGCCACCTCCGTGGTCGGTTCCTGCCGCGGCCGGTCCGCGGTCGTGTCCGCGCCGGTGCCTGTGTTCTTGAGCGGGTGCGTACTCGGGGTGCGCGTACTCGCTGTGTTCGTCGTCACTGTGTGCGTACTCGCCGTGCTCGCACGGGTAGGCATGGGCGTGCGCGCGGGTGGGGTCATGCCTGCGTCGCTGCTGACAGGGGGGAAGGCTACCGCTAATCTGACGGGTAGTCAGCTAGTGGTGCGGGAGGTCATACGATGCGCGGTGACGTGGAGTTCGGCTCGATTCCCAACCTGGTCCGGGTGGCCGCCGAGCGGTACGCCACCCGTGAGGCGGTCGCCGACGGGCGCGCCCGCGTCACGTACGCGCAGCTCGGGCGGAGGGTCGAGCGCGCCGCCGCGGCCTGCGTCGCCGCCGGCGTCGAGCCCGGCGACCGGGTCGCCGTCTGGGCCCCCAACACCCTCGACTGGATCGTCAGCGCCCTGGGCGCGGTCTCGGCGGGCGCGGTGCTCGTGCCCGTCAACACCCGCTTCAAGGGCGCCGAGGCAGCGGACGTCCTGCGGCGCACCCGCGCCCGGCTGCTCTTCGTCACCGGCACGTTCCTCGGCACCTCGTACGTGGCCTCGCTGCGGCGGGCGGCCGGCAGCGAACCGGAGCGCGCGACGCAGGGCGGGGCGGGGGCGCGGGGAGAGACAGAGACGCAGGGCCGGACTGGGACACAGGGCGGCACAGGACGGGGCGCGGGGGAAGGCTCCGGCGAGGGCTCCGGGCCGGGCTCAGGAGCGGGCTTCGGGTCGGGTTCAGGGGAGGGGGCCCGGCTGAGCTCGGTGGACCAGGCGGCTCGCGGTCCGCTCCCCGGGCTGCCGCATCTGCGCGAGGTCGTCGTCCTGTCCGAGGACGCGCCCTCGGACTTCCGCACCTGGAAGGAGTTCCTGGCGGCCGGGGATGCGGTGGACCCCCAGACCGTACGGGCACGGGTGGCCGGAATCCGGCCGTCCGACCCCTCCGACATCATCTTCACCTCGGGCACCACAGGGGCGCCCAAGGGCGCGGTCATCACCCACGCCCAGACCCTGCGCGCCTTCGGCGTCTGGGGCGAACTGGCCGGTCTGGAGGAGGGGGACCGCTATCTGATCGTGAACCCGTTCTTCCACACCTTCGGCTACAAGGCGGGCATCATCGCCTGCCTGATGCGGGGCGCGACGATGATCCCGCAGCCTGTCTTCAACGTGGACACCGTGCTCGCCAACATCGCGGCCGAGCGGGTCACGGTGCTGCCCGGCCCGCCCACGCTCCACCAGTCGCTCCTCGACCACCCGTCGCGCGGGCAGCACGACCTGTCGCCGCTGCGGCTGGTCGTCACGGGCGCGGCCGTCGTGCCGCTGCGGCTCGTGGAGCGGCTGCGCGGGGAGCTGAAGATCGGGACGGTGCTGACCGCGTACGGCATGAGCGAGGCCACGGGCATGGTCACCATGTGCCGTCGCGGCGACCCGGCGGAGGTCATCTCCGGCACGTCGGGCCGCGCCATCCCCGATACCGAGGTCGTGGTCGTCGGCCCATCGGGGGAGGCCCTGCCGCCGGGCGAGCCCGGCGAGATACTCGTCCGCGGCTATCAGGTGATGTCCGGCTACTTCGAGGACCCGGGGGCGACCGCCGAGGCGATCGACGGCGACGGCTGGCTGCGCACCGGCGACATCGGCGTGCTGGACGGCGACGGCAACCTGCGCATCACGGACCGGATCAAGGACATGTTCATCGTCGGCGGCTTCAACGCCTACCCCGCCGAGATAGAGCAGATCCTCACCCGCCACCCGGACGTCACTGATGCCGCGGTCGTCGGCATACCGGACGCGCGGCTCGGCGAGGCGGGCAAGGCGTTCGCGGTGCGGCGCGCGGGCGCGACGCTGACCGCCGACGACCTGATCGCCTGGTCGCGCCGGGAGATGGCGAACTACAAAGTGCCGCGGGAGGTGGAGTTCGTACCGGAGCTGCCGCGCAATGCGAGCGGCAAGATCCTCAAGACCCTGCTCCGCCAGGGTGCGCGGTAGCGCCGGTACCGTCCGCCAATCCGGCCGCCGGCCGGAGGGCCGTAACCGGGCAGCCCCGGAGGGCTGCCGGCGGGCGCGGCTCACCGGACCGGTCTACGGGACCGGCCCGGCTCACCGAACTGTTCCGACTGCCTGTTCCGGCGGCCTGTCCCGCCGGAACAGTCGGCCGGTCCGCCGGACCAGCCCACCGGAAGCCCACCGAACTGCCCCCGGCCCACCGAACCGATCCCGGCCCACCGAACCGGCCCTGGCGCACCGACCGATCTAGGCGCACAGAACCGGCCCCGATACATCGACCGACCCCTGCCTACGGACCAACCGATCCCTGCCTACGCACCGGCCGGCCCCGGCTCACCGGTCTCGTGCACCGGCAGTCGCCCGAGGCGCTGTGTTGAGCGAGACGCGACCCGCTACATCTCGCTGCCGGTCGCGTGCTCGTCCGCCGGTATCGCGAGGGCGGCGTGGGTGTCCTGGGGGGAGGGCCGGGTCGCATGCTCGTCCAGGGCCGTCATGAGGCTGAGCGCGGCCGTGGCGGCGAAGAGAACAGATGCGAGGGCCTTCTTCGTGCGGGTCATTCCAACTCCTCCAACTGGCGGGAGTGCCATTCGCCGAATGAATCTATTGACAACAATCGGTCGACTCAGGCCAAGTGGCCCGAACCTTCTGTAATTTTGGCGCGATCGAACCTGCGTGCCCCCCCAATATGCGTAAAGACCGGCCCCGACGACTCCCCCTCCGTGCCGTCGAGGCCGGTCCCTACGTCATTCCCCCGAGTCCGCTATGGCTTCGGTTACTTCGGGTCCGCCGATCCCGCATGCTCATCCTGCGGCGTGATGATCGGACGAGGTGCCCCCGCGTGCTCGTCCCGGCTGGCGTTGAACGGGCGCGTGCTGCCCGCGTGCTCATCCTGCGGCGTGATGATCGGACGGGGCGCCCCCGCGTGCTCGTCCTTGGCCGCGATGATCGGTCGGGTGCTGCCCGCGTGCTCGTCCTGCGGGGTGATGGGGCCGGTGGGTGGCTTCTGACCTTCGCTCATCTGACTCAACTCCATTGAACTGTGGGCGGTGGGGTTGAAAGAACCCGCCCGGCGATCTCCCCCGTGGGCCGCCGGGCGGGTGCCTCAGGGCCGCTCACCGTATTGGTGAGGCCCTGATCTCGACCCGCCTGCCCCCCGACGCGACGGATCGACATAAGAGAGAGTGCCGGTCGGCGATAAACGAATGATGAACGATCCGATGACGGTTCGGACGGCTCCCACGGAGGCCCCCGCAGACGCCCCCACGGGCGCCCCGCCGGGCGGCTCAAGCAGCCGCCACGGGCGGCACGCGGGGCTCCTGCCACCGTCGACCCGCCGGGCGGCTCATACCGCCGCTACGGGCCTCCTGGCCGCTGCCACACGCCCCCTGGCCGCTACCACAACGACCCCTCTGGGCCGCTGCCACACGCCCCGCTGAACGCCGCCACAACGCCCCCTGGGCGCCGCCTGGGCCGCCGCCTGGGTCGCCGCCACGCGCCCCCTGAGAGCCTGCCGCAGCCGCCCCTCCCGGAGGCTCCCGCAGACGACCCCGCCGGGGCGGGTGTCAGATGTCAGACGGCTGCCATGGGTGACAGCAGCTCCCGCACCTCGTCCGCCTCGACCGTCTTCAGGCGCTCGTGGATCGAGAGCGCCTCCTGCCAGCACGCGCGGGCCCGGTCGGTCTGCCCGATCCCGGCCAGCGCCCTGCCCAGTACTGTCAGCACGATGGCACGCCGCCAGTCGCCGCCGATACCCCGCAGCCCGAGCGCCTGCTCCGCGTGGCCCGCGGCCTGTGCCGGGCGGCGCGCGGCGAGGTGGGCCTCCGCCAGCCGGTAGTGCGCCATGCCCTCCCACAGCGGCTGGCGGCTCTCGTGGAAGATGGTGAGGGCCGCCGTCAACTGGCTGAAGGCGTCCGCGAAGTGGCCGGCGCGGGTCAGTGCCAGCCCCAGCGCGTACTTGGCGTTGGCGAGCCGGAGCGTGAGGCCGAGGCTGTTGTAGATGTCGATGCCGCGCTGCGCCAGCTCGACCGCGCTGCCGGTGCGGTTCATCGCGAGCCGTACGCGCGAGAGGTTGCACAGCGCGCTGGCCTCGCCCGGCCGGTTGTCGTCGGCGCGGAACGCCTCGATCGCCTGCTGGAGGTAAGCCTCCGCGTCCTCGTACCGCTGCTGGTAGAGCGCGATGATGCCGCGCTGGTTGGGCACCCGGCAGGTGGGCACCGGGTCCTCGGCGGCGAGCCCGAGCAGCATGGCGCGCTGGGCCTCCTCGTCGGACTCGGCGAACTTGCCGACGAGGCTGCGGACGTGGGCCAGGAACGTACGCGCCCGGCCTTCCGCGAGCGTGTCCCGCGCCGCGTGCGCGGCCTCGCTGATCGCCGAGGCGGCCCGCTCGTACTGGCGCGAGTTGGCGCCGGACTCGGCGAGGTCGACGGCGGCCATCAGCAGGTCCGCGCCGCGCCGCAGCATGCCGCCCGCGGCGGACTGCTGCGCGCACGCCAGGAGGCAGTTGGCCTCGGCGAAGAGCCAGTCCAGCGCGGCGTCGCGGTGCGGGAAGGTCAGGCCCCGGCGCTCGGCGGGCGCCAGGTGGTCGACGAGCCGGTCGCCGGGGCGCTCGATCGCGTATACCCCGGCCGCGGTGGACAGGTAGAAGTCCAGCAGCCGCGACATCGCCGCCACCCGCTCCGACGGCGGCTGCTCGTCGCGCTCCGCGCATGCACGCGCGTAGAGCCGTACGAGGTCGTGGTAGCGGTAGCGGCCGGGCGCGGCGGACTCCAGGAGCGAGGTGTCGACGAGGGACTCCAGGAGTTCCTCGGCGGCCTCGGTGTCCAGGTCGAGCACGGCCGCGGCCGCCGCCAGCGAGATGTCGGGCCCGTCCGCCAGCCCCAGGAGGCGGAAGGCGCGCGCCTGGGAGCGCTCCAGCTGGCCGTAGCCCAGCTCGAAGGTGGCCTTCACGGCGAGGTCGCCGGCGCGCAGCTCGTCGAGGCGGCGGCGCTCGTCGGCGAGCTTGCGGGCCAGTACGGAGACGGTCCAGGTGCGGCGGGCGGCGAGCCGGGAGGCCGCGATGCGGATGGCGAGCGGGAGGAAGCCGCACGCGGCGACGACGTCCATGGCCGCGTCGCGCTCCGCGCCGACGCGTTCGTCGCCCACGATCCGGGTGAAGAGGACGAGCGCCTCCTCCGGGCTCATGACGTCGAGGTCCACGAGGTGGGCGCCGGCCAGGTCCACCATCCGGGAGCGGCTGGTGACGAGGGCCGCGCACCCTTCCATGCCCGCCAGCAGCGGGCGGACCTGCGCCGCGTCGCGCGCGTTGTCGAGCAGGGCGAGCACGCGGCGGCCGTCCAGCGTCGAGCGGTAGAGGGCGGCGCGCTCCTCGACGCCCTCGGGGATGGCGGTGTCGGGGATGCCCAGGGACCGCAGGAAGGAGCCGAGGACCGCTTCGGGGTCGGCGGCGGAGGGGCCCGCGCCCTGGAGGTCTACGTAGAGCTGGCCGTCGGGGAAGTGGTGGCGGGCGGCGTGGGCGACGTGCACGGCGAGCGTCGTCTTGCCGACGCCGCCGATGCCGGCGACGGCCGACACGGCCATGATCCGGCCCTCGGCCGTGGCGAGCTGTTCGCTCAGCTCGCCCACGAAGGCGGCCCGGCCGGTGAAGTCGGAGACGGTGGCGGGCAGCTGGGCGGGGCGGACGAAGGCGGGGCCGCTCGTGGCGGGCCGGTCCTCGTCGGGGATGACGGGCGCGGCGAGGTCGGCGTCGGCCTGGAGGATGCGGTGCTGGAGTTCGGCGAGTTCGGCGCAGGGGTCGACGCCGAGTTCGTCGGCGAGCAGCCGCCGGGTGTCCGCGTACACGGCGAGCGCCTCGGCCTGGCGGCCGCTGCGGTAGAGGGCCAACATCAGCAGTTCGCGCAGCCGCTCGCGCAGTGGGTGGGCGGCGGTCAGGGCGGTGAGTTCGGAGACGGCGTCGGCGTGCCGGCCCGCTTCGAGGTCGAGGTCGAGGCGGGTCTCGACGAGGGAGAGCCGCCACTCCTCCAGCCGGGCGCGCTGGGTCTCCGCGTACGGGCCGGGGACGTTGGCGAGCGGTTCGCCGCCCCAGACGTCGAGGGCGTCGTTGATGAGCGCACGGGCGCTGGTGCGGTCGCCGGCCTGGCGGGCCTTGTCCGCCTCGGTCGCGAGCTGTTCGGCGCGGTCGATGTCGAGGCCGCCGACGCCGACCTGCATGGCGTAGCCGCCGGATTCGCTGATCAGCGCGCCGGAGTCGGGCCGGAAGGTCTTGCGCAGCCGTGACGCGTACGTACGCAGGGCGGCGAGCGCCGCGTGCGGGGGTTCGTCGCCCCATAGGGCGTCGACGAGTTCGGCCGCGGTGGCGGTGCGTCCGCCGCGCAGCAGTAGGGCGGCGAGCAGCGCGCGCTGCTGCGGTGATCCGGTGTTGAGCTGCTCCGCGCCGCGCCAGGCCCGTACGGGCCCGAGCACGGTGAATCGCAGCGGCTGCCGGTGCCCTGTGTCGCCGGCCATGGTGACCCCCTGCCTGTGCTGCTTGGTCGCACCGGTCAGTTTGCCTTGTCCTTGCCCTTCGCGGCAGGGGGGACAGGGCGTCTGCACAATGCCTGCCAGAGTTTGGCCGCATCCCGATAGCCGACAGATAGCTGACGGATCGTCAGATCGGCGCTACCGTGACAGCCATGGAGAGCTTCCCGAAGATAATCTCGGTGGATGACCATACGGTTGAGCCCCCCAGCGTCTGGCGGGATCGACTCCCAACGAAATACCACGACATAGGGCCGCGTATCGTCCGGGCTCCGCTCAAGGAAATGACGTTCGTGGGCGGCAAGTTCGCGCCGAAGATGGGCGCTCCCGGGGACGACGGCCCGATCGCCGACTGGTGGGTGTACGAGGATCTGCACCGTCCGCTGACTCGGCTGGATACCGCCGTCGGATATGACAGGGACGACATCAAACTCGAAGGCATCACCTACGAACAGATGCGTCCCGGTTCGTACTCCGTGCCCGAGCGGCTGGCCGACATGGACGTCAACCACGTTCAGTCGGCGCTCTGCTTCCCCACCTTCCCGCGCTTCTGCGGGCAGACGTTCACCGAGGCGAAGGACCGCGAACTCGGGCTGCTGGGCGTGCGGGCGTACAACGACTGGATGGTGGAGGACTGGTGCGGCCCGGCGGCCGACGGCAGGCTGATCCCGCTGACGCTGGTCCCGCTGTGGGACGCCGAACTGGCGGCGGCGGAAGTGCGGCGCAACGCCGCGCGCGGCGTGCGCGCCGTGTGCTTCAGCGAAATCCCGCCACATCTGGGGCTGCCCTCCATTCACACGGACGAGTGGGATCCGTTCCTGCGGGCCTGTGACGAGACCGGGACGGTCGTCGCGATGCACATCGGCTCCTCCAGCCGGATGCCGTCGACCTCCGCGGACGCGCCGCCGGCGGTGGGCTCGACGATCACCTTCGCCAACTGCTGCTTCTCGATGGTCGACTGGCTGATGTCGGGCAAGTTCGACAGGTTCCCGAACCTGAAGATCATGTACGCGGAGGGCCAGATCGGCTGGATTCCGTACATCCTCGAACGCGCGGACGTGGTGTGGGAGGAGAACCGCGGCTGGGGCGGCGTCGCCGACAAGGTGCTCAGGCCGCCGTCGGAACTCTTCGCGGACCACGTCTACGGCTGCTTCTTCGACGACGCCTTCGGCCTGAAGAACCTGGACGCGATCGGCGTCGGCAACGTCCTGTACGAGACCGACTACCCGCACTCCGACTCGACCTGGCCGCGTTCCCGCGAGGTAGGCGAGGAGCAGATGGGGCACCTCGCGCCGGACGTGGTGGAGCGGATCGTGCGCGGCAACGCCATCGAACTGCTCGGGCTGACGCCCGACGGGCGGTGGGCGGAGGCGCGGCGGTAGGCGATGGAGTGGCTGTAGGCGGAGGCTCGGCGGTAGGCGGGGGAGTGGCTGTAGGCGGAGGCCTGGCGGTGAGTGGAGGCCCTGCGGTAGGCGGTCGGCGGTGGCCTGGCGGTGGCCTGGCGGTGGGCGGAGGCGCGGCGACAGGCGGGGGACCGACTGGGAGCCGCCCGGGAATCGGAGCGCAATTGCCAAGGGATAGATGTGTCTTGAGGAGGCGGAGTGGGTAACGGGCTGTGGGTTCTTCCGGAAGGGCGGCTCGCCTACGGGATGCAGCTCCCCGTCCAGGCGCAGAGCCCCGTCTTCGCGGAGCCCTGGGAGGCCGGCGCCGGCCCCGAGGACCTGCTGGCGGTCGCCCGCGCGGCGGACCGGCTCGGGTTCGCGTACATCGCCTCGTGCGACCACGTGGCGATTCCGCGGCGGCTCGCCGACGCGATGGGCACCGTCTGGTACGACCCGGTGGCCACCCTCTCCTACCTCGCGGCGGCCACCGAGCGCGTACTGCTGCTGAGCCATGTCGCGGTGGCCGGGCTGCGCCATCCGCTGATCACCGCCAAGCAGTACGCGACCCTAGACCGGCTCTCCGGCGGGCGGCTGGTGCTCGGGGTGGGCGCGGGGCACGTACAGGAGGAGTTCGAGGCGCTGGGCGTGGAGTTCGGGGCGCGGGGGGCCGTACTCGACGAGACGGTCGACGCGCTGAAGGCGGCGCTCGGGCCGGTTGAGTTCGCGGAGTTCGGCGGGGAGCGCTTCGCGTTCAGCGGGCTGGGGCAGGCGCCGCGGCCCGCCAGGACGCCCCGGCCGCCCATCTGGGTGGGCGGCTCGTCGCCCGCGGCGGTGCGGCGCGCGGCCGTACGGGGCGACGGGTGGCTCCCGCAGGGCGACCGGCGCGACCAGCTCCCCGCCAAGATCGCCGAGCTGCGCCGGCTGCGGGAGGCGGCCGGGGTCGCCGACCCCGTGGCGATCGGCGCGATCACCGAGGCACTCTATGTGGGCGAGCCCTCCTGGGACGTCGGCCGCCGGACGCTGCGCGGCAAGGGCGAGGCGCTGGCCGAGTCGCTGCGCGCGTACGGGGCGATGGGCGTGCACCAGATCCAGGTGCGCTTCCGGTGCCGGGACCGCGCCGAACTCCTCGATCAGATGGAGTCGTTCGCGGCGGATGTGGCGCCGGGGTTGGACGTCTAGGGGCGGGTATTCCCCCTTTCGCAAGTCCGGGGCGACGTCCCGGGGGCCGCTCCTCGAACTCCGGAGGGGCCTGGAACTGCCCGGCCTCCTCGACTGCTGGGGGCCTGTTCTGCCCGGCTTCCCCGATCGCCGGAGGGGCTGGACAGGGCCCGTCCGCCGCGGTGGTCGGTGAGCTGGATCTGGATAGGGACCAGCCGCCGCGGTGGCCGGTGTGCTCGATCGGGCCCGGTCGCCGTGGTGGACGGCTGGGTCACCGCGATGCCTTGGAGGCGGATATGGGCAAGTTGGACGGACGCGTGGTGCTCATCACGGGCGCCGCGCGCGGGCAAGGGGAGCAGGAAGCGCGGCTGTTCGCCGCCGAGGGGGCGAAGGTGGTGCTCGCGGACGTACTGGACGAGGCGGGCGAGGCCGTGGCCAAGGATCTCGGCGAGGGGACCGCCCGGTACGTCCATCTGGACGTGCGCGACGAGGCGGAGTGGGTGTCCGCCGTGGCCGAGACGAAGGAGGCGTTCGGGAAGCTGGACGGGCTCGTCAACAACGCCGGCATCCTGCGCTTCAACGAGCTCGCGAACACCCCGCTGGAGGAGTACCTGCAAGTGGTGCAGGTCAACCAGGTAGGGGCCTTCCTGGGGATGAAGACGGCGGTACCCGAGCTGGAGGCGGCGGGCGGCGGGACGATCGTCAACACGTCCTCGTACACGGCGGTTACCGGCATGGCGCTGCTGACCTCGTACGCGGCGACGAAGGCCGCGATCGTCGGGATGACGCGCGTCGCCGCGATGGAGCTGGCGGCCAAGGGCATCCGGGTCAACGCCGTCTGCCCGGGGGCCGTCGACACCCCGATGACCAATCCGGCGCAGCTCGATCCGGGGGCGGACGCGGAGGCGTCGGCGGCGGGAGTGGCGGAGCTGTACCGCAAGGTGGTGCCGATGGGGCGGATCGGCCGGCCGGAGGAGGTGGCCAGGCTGGCGCTGTTCCTGACCTCGGAGGACTCCTCGTACATCACGGGGCAGCCGTTCGTGATCGACGGCGGGTGGCTGGCCGGGGTGTCGGTGTTCTGAGCCGTTCCCCGGCGGCTATCTGATGGGCCGTCAAGTATTGACGACTACCCTGCCCGGTGCCACAGTCGACCGTAATCCGAAATCTGACGGAGCGTCAGAAGAGTAGCGGGGCGAACCCCGCGCCCCTGGAGGAGAGAACCTTGGAATTCGGGCTCTTTGTGCAGGGATACGTGCCGGCCCGCCGGGCGCAGGCCGATCCCGAGGCCGAGCACCACGCGCTGATGGAGGAGACCGAGTACGTCATCCAGGCGGACAAGTCCGGGTTCAAGTACGCCTGGGCCTCCGAGCACCATTTCCTGGAGGAGTACTCCCACCTCTCCGCCAACGACGTCTACCTGGGGTACCTCGCGCACGCGACGGACCGCATCCACCTGGGCTCGGGCATCTTCAACCCGCTGCCCCAGGTCAACCACCCGGCCAAGGTCGCCGAGAAGGTGGCCATGCTCGACCATCTCTCGGGCGGGCGCTTCGAGTTCGGCAGCGGACGCGGAGCGGGCAGCCACGAAATCCTCGGCTTCATACCGGGCGTCACCGATATGAACTACACCAAGGAGATCTGGGAAGAGACGATCGCCGAATTCCCCAAGATGTGGCTCCAGGACGAATACCAGGGGTTCAAGGGGAAGCACTGGCAGTTGCCGCCCCGCAAGATCCTGCCGAAGCCGTACGGGAAGTCCCACCCCGCCATGTGGTACGCGGCCGGGTCCCCGTCGTCGTACGCCATGGCCGCCAAGAAGGGGCTGGGCGTACTGGGGTTCAGCGTGCAGAAGGTCGCGGACATGGAGTGGGTCGTCGACTCCTACAAGACGGCGATAAAGGAAGCCGAGGCCATCGGCGACTTCGTCAACGACAATGTGATGGTCACCTCCACGGCGATCTGCGCCGAGACCCATGAGAAGGCCGTCGAGATCGCCGTCGGCGGCGGGCTGAATTACCTCCAGTCCCTGCTCTTCCGCTACCACGACACCTTTCCGCGGCCGGAGGGGATTCCGGAGTGGCCGGAACTGCTTCCGGAGTACAGCACCGAGATCATCGAGCTGCTGATCGCCGAGGAGCTGATGATCTGCGGGGACCCGGACGAGGTGTTCCGGCAGTGCAAGCGGTGGGAGCAGGCGGGGGCGGACCAGCTCTCGTTCGGGCTGCCGATCGGGGTCTCGTCCGAGGACACGCTGAACACGATCCGCCTGATCGGCGAACACGTGATCCCGAAGATCGATACGGACCCGGTGCACCGGACGACGCGGTTCCGGCAGTCGTCGGGGACCTGAGGCCGCAGGCGCGCTGACCACCTGGCCGCTGCCACCGGCCGTTCCTTGAGCACCTGGCCCCCCGACCCCTGACCCCTGCCATCTGCCGATCTCCGACCCCGTGACCCCGGCCCCTCGACCCCTGAGCGACCACCCATGGACGCCGGGACGGCGCCTCCCGGGCCGCCGTCCCGGCACCCGCACCGACACCTCGCCGATGCCGATGCCGATGCCGATGCCGACGCCCGCACCGACTCCGGCGAAGACCGGTGACGAGGGCCGGCGCCCCGGCGACGAGAGCGACGCGGACGACGAGGACGACCAGAACGACCAGAACGACGAGGACGACGAGGACAACGAGGACAACGAGAACGACCAGCGAGGCGACCGAGAACCCCGAACGCCGAGAAAGGGACCTGACGCATGCTCGACCACCTCATCCGTTCAGCGACCGTCGTGGACGGCACGGGCGCGCCCGCGCGCGTGGCGGACCTGGGCATCCGCGACGGCCGGATCGCGGTCATCGCCGAGCCGGGCGCCGTCGCCGAGGAGGCCCGTACGAGCGAGGACGCGGCGGGCCTGGTCCTGGCGCCCGGATTCGTCGACCCGCACACCCACTACGACGCCCAGCTCTTCTGGGACCCGTACGCCACCCCCTCCATGAACCACGGCGTGACGACCGTCGCCGGCGGCAACTGCGGCTTCACCCTCGCCCCCCTCAACCCGGCACGGCCCGGGGACGCCGACTACACGCGGCGCATGATGAGCAAGGTCGAGGGCATGTCCCTGGCCGCGCTGGAGGAGGGCGCGCCCTGGACCTGGACGGGCTTCGGGGAGTACCTCGACGCCCTGGACGGGCGGATCGCCGTCAACGCGGGCTTCATGGTCGGGCACTGCGCGCTGCGCCGGTACGTCATGGGGCCCGACGCCGTGGGCGGGCAGCCCGACGAGAAGCAGCTCGCGCGGATGCTCGAACTCTTCCACGAGGCGATGGACGCGGGCGCGTGGGGCCTGTCCACGACGCAGTCGTCCACCCACTCGGACGGCGACGGGAAGCCGGTCGCCTCCCGGCACGCACTCCCCGCCGAACTCCTGGCGCTCTCCCGCGCGGTCGGCGAGCACGAGGGCACGCAGATCGAGGCGATCGTGACGGGGTGCCTCGACCAGTTCGCGGACGACGAGATCGACCTGCTCGTGGACATGACGGCCGCCGCGGGCCGGCCCCTCAACTGGAACGTGCTGACCATCGACGCCGCTGTCCCCGAACGCGTGCCGCGCCAGCTCGCGGCCAGCGAGCGGGCCCGCCTGGCGGGCGGCCGGATCGTCGCGCTGACGATGCCGATCCTGACCCCGATGAACATGTCCCTGGGCACCTTCTGCGCCCTGAACCTCATCCCCGGCTGGGGCGACGTCCTCGCCCTGCCGGTGCCCGAGCGCATCGCGAAGCTCCGCGACCCGGACGTACGGGCCGAGATGCTGCGCCGCGCCGACAGCAAGGAGGCCGGCGTCTTCCGCCGGCTGGCGAACTTCGGCCGGTACGTGATCGGCGACACCTACTCGCCCGCCAACGAGGGGCTGAGCGGACGGGTGGTGCGCGACATCGCCGCCGAGCGCTCGCAGGAACCCTTCGAGTGCCTCGTGGAGATCTGCGCCGCCGACGAACTGCGCACCGTCCTATGGCCGATGCCGACCGACAACGACCCCGACAGCTGGGAACTGCGCCGCCGCACCTGGGAACACGAGGACGTCATGCTCGGCGGCTCGGACGCCGGCGCCCACCTGGACCGGATGTGCGGGGCCCCGTACACGACACGCTTCATCGGCGACTGCCTGCGCGGCCGCAAACTCGTATCGCTGGAGCGGGCCGTACAACTGCTGACGGACGACCCGGCCCGGCTGTTCGGCCTGCGCTCGCGCGGCCGCATTGAGGAGGGCTACCACGCCGACCTGGTGCTCTTCGACCCGGAACGCATCGACGCCGGCCAGGCCACGCTCGTCCACGACCTGCCGGGCGACAGCCCGCGGCTGGACTCCCGGGCGATCGGCATCGTGAGCGTACGGGTCAACGGCGTGGAGACCATCCGCGACGACGAGGTGACGGGAGCGGTACCGGGCGTGGTGCTCCGGTCGGGTCGGGACACCCGGACGGTGGACACACGGGGGTGACGGCGCTGCGGGCGCTGCCGGGGGCCGCGGCTGCCACCGGCTGCCCGCCCCCGGGTTGGGACGACGCTACGGGCGCCCCGTCGCGCTTACGGACGCCCAGCCGCTCTACGGACGCCCCGCCCGGCCCTCGATGGCGTCGAAGATGTCGGCGTCCGTCTCGCGCTGCCACTCGGGCAGGTCGGCGTAGTCCGCGACGTATCCGGGCTTGGGGTCCTCGAAGTGCTGGTGGATCTGGGCGATCCAGCACGTCGCGACGTAATGCCCGCGCTGCTCGCGGGTGAGCTTTCGCGTCGCCCCGCCGCTGATCGCGACGAACTGACGCACCTGCTCGTACACGGCCGCGGCCGCTGCCCGCTCCCAGTCCGGGGTGTCGTCCCAGGGCGTGATGTAGCCGGGCTTGGGCTCGCCGGGGTAATGCTTGGCGACCCCCGCGATCCAGGCCTCGCGGAATACGCGCCCGTTGTCGTTGGTCAAGATGCTTTCCTCTCGGCTGCGTCGGTGCGGTTCGCTCAGGCGTCGTGCCCGGTCGCGGCGTAGGCGATGAAGGCGTGCCATGCGGATGGGCTGATGGTGAGGATCGGGCCGTGTGGGTTCTTGCTGTCCCGGATGGGGACGACGCCGTGTGTCTGCGCCGTGGCGGGTGACCATTCGACGCACTCGCCGCCGTTGGCCTGGCTGTAGCTGGACTTACGCCAGTCGGTCAGGGGTGTCGTGTTCGGCGTGACGCTCTCGCTGCTCATGTTTGAGCTCCTCAATGGGCGTCGTGCCCGGTCGCGGCGTAGGCGATGAAGGCGTGCCATGCGGATGGGCTGATGGTGAGGACCGGGCCGTGTGGGTTCTTGCCGTCGCGGATGGGGACGGGGCCGTGTGTCTGCGCCGTGGCGGGTGACCATTCGACGCACTCGCCGCCGTTGGCTCCGCTGTATGTGGACTCCGCCAAGTTCTCTCAGGGACGGACCTGTACGTCATGTGTAACAGTCCTTCGAAATTGAGTCGATCAACTCTGCGGACTCGTCCGGCGGGCAGGCCATCGCTTTGAGCAGATCATAGGCATCTTGGGTTGTCATCACATCGTCTCGTTCGGCAAGTAGATACCCCCTGGGGAAGCCGTCGATGTGCACTACGTCAGCGCCTTCGCTGAACGACAGGAGCCCGAATGGACTGGCCCAGCCGTGATGTTTCCCGACATCTCGGATGACCTGGACCCGGTGGGTCGGTGTCTCGGCGATGCGGCGCAGGTGAGCGAGTTGGTCCCGCATAACGGCAGCGCACCCCACGGTGTTCCTCAGTACCGCCTCGTTGAGAACGAGCCACAGCCGTGTCGGGATTTCCCGGGTCAGGATGCGTTGCCGCGCCATGCGGGCGGTCACCAGGTCCTCAAGGTTGGTCGGGCGACCGCACTGCAGCACCGTTCGTGCGTACTCCGGGGTCTGTACCAGCCCAGGGACCAACTGAGGGTGAAACATCCGCACCGCCGTCGCTGTCCACTCCAGCTCGGCATACGGGCGGAACCACGGCGGGAACGCGTATCGAAGTGCCAACGGCCACAGTCGTTCGAACCTTCCGTTGGCGTACGGGAAGACCCGATCGCATGCCTGGGCGAATTCCAGGGCGGGCACGCGTTCCCCGGCCTCGATTTTGGCCACGAGCGAATACCCGCAGTTCGCTTCGCTCCCCAGTTCCTCGCGCTTCATCCCCAGGCGCCCGCGCTCCAACCGCACTTCGTGACCGAAGTGTTTCAGTGGAGACGCGTTCGAGTCGCTCGGGTCTTGGACCTTGTCTTCGACGTACATACGAACCACCTGATGTGGGTGGACAGTTGCGATTGTCCAGGCCGTCTACCTGTTGGGCGTACGCACCTTCACCGACTCTTATATCTACAGACAGTGAGTGCGTCATGACGGAAGGTACACGGATATGTGCGATCGAATCCCCAAGGTCCCAGAACCGGTTGGCACGAGCGAGGTCGAGGCGGTGCTTCGGGCTGGGGGCTGCTGGGCCATGGTTCCCGCCGGGTGGCCGCGTCAGTTCACGGCGACGCGGGACGTGCTGGCTCGGGTGCGGTACGAGCTGCAGCGGCTGGAGTGGCTGTTCTCATGAGGAGCGAGGCTCGGGAACGACTGTCCCGGCAGATGGCCGCGCGAGGCGTGGACGGCATTCTCGTGGTGCCCAAGGAATCGGGCGGCAGTGCGGTCGGGGAGCCGGGTTCCGGCAGTCGTGCTCCGTTGCCCGGCTCCATTGCCTTTCCGCCGTGCCAGTGCGCTCTGCACCGCGCGGGAAAGGGAAAGCCGGATACGAGTGTTCGGCTGAGGCCCAAGGAAGCGGAGGACGCGGGGGAGGGGCCCAGAAGGGAGGGGCACCACCTGCCCGTCCGCAGTTTCCCCTATGTGCCGTTCCGGATCGCACAGGACCCGACGGCGTGGCCGGACTACAGCGCCGTGTGCGTTTCGGGAGTCGAGGAGCATTGCGGAATTGAAAGCCCCCATGCCCAGCACCCGGACCGGGTCGAGGAATGGATGCGGCAGCACACCCTGGAGACGGGGCATCTTCGCTACTGCCGGAGCGTTCGCGACTTCGCGGTGCTGAAGCGGCCACCGGAGTACGACGCTCGGCCGGCCCTCGGGGGAGCGGGCGGGGCCGGGAACGAGTGTCCGGTGAGGCCGACAGAAAATGGTGGCGCGTGATTCGGGTATCGGCTGTCCTCGTGAGCCTGACGTCGGCCGTGGGCATCCTGGCGCTCACTCTCGCTGCCGCCGGGCGCCGCTGACCGCTGCTTCCCCTCCCCATCAACTGGCAGGCCGGGCAAGGAAGCCGTCGAACGGACCGTAAGGGGGGCGGTTCTCGACACCGCCCTACGCCCGCTTCGACGCCCGTACCAGCAGCACCACGCGTACGTTCGCGAACCACTCCACTCGCGCCGGGCGGTAGCGGTCCCACAGGAGGTCTTCCGTGCGGGACGGCATGCTGTCGGTGCCGTCCCCGCTGCGGTCTGTGGAGACCACCCAGATGCGGCGGAAGTCGTGGGCGCACGCCTCCGGGTCCTGGCAGTCGTCGGGGGCGTAGCGGCCCAGGCGGCGGGCGGAGTGGCCGGTGAAGACGTCGGTGGGGCGGGTGCGGGAGGGGAGGTGGCGGAGTTCGTAGGCGATGGCCCTCGGTTCCGCGCCGTTGCCGCTGTAGGCGAGGCCGTCGCCTTGGCGGGAGCGGGTCTCGACCATGGCGGCCGCGCGGCGGAAGTCCGGTTCGCCCGGGTGGCGGCGGACCACTTCGTGGACGTGGTCGAGTGCCGAGATCGCCGCCAGCGCGGGCACCAGCGCCGCCGCCAAGACGGTCAGCGCGCGGCGGCGGGTGACGTACGGGCCCAGCACCCGCACCGCCCCGCACGCCGCCAGCAGCGCCCAGGCCGGGAGGGTGAACAGCAGGTAGCGCTGCTGGAAGAGGTGGAGTTCGCCCGTGGTCAGGGCCGTTATGGGCAGCGGCAGCAGCGCCCACCAGGCGAGCGGTCCGACGCGGTCGCGGGCGGCCACCAGGGCCGCCAGCGCGCAGGTCAGAGCCACCGCCGCCACCGCCGGCGAACCGAAGAGCAGGTAGGGCATCGGCACGATGGACTGCCACCCCGCGGCGTTCCAGGCGACCTGGTCCGCCTGGCCGCCGTGCACGCCCAGCGCCACCAGCGGCAGTACGGGCAGCAGCCCGCAGCACGCCGACACCGCCCACGCCCCCGTCCGGCGGCCCGCCCGCGCGAGCGCCCAGTGCGCCGGGAGCACCGCCGCCGCTGCCGGATGGGAGAGGACGGCCAGCGCCGCGCCGGCCCCGTACAGCAGCCAGCGGACGGGCCCCGGCCGGTCCAGTGCGCGCAGCAGCGCCAGCGTCGCGGCCACCGCGAACAGCGCCGCGAACGCGTACGGGCGGGCCTCCTGCCCGTACTGCGCGACATTCGGCGCCAGCGCCAGCAGCACCCCCGCGGCCACCCCCGTACGCGCGTCGAACAGCCGCCGCCCCAGTAGTACGGTCAGGCCGCCCGCCGCCCCCATGGCGAGGGCCGAGGGGAGGCGGAGCGCGGTGGCGGAGTCGCCCGCCACAGCGATCCAGCCGTGCATGACGAGGTAGTACGGGGTGAGCAGGGCGTCCGTGTGGTGCAGCAGGCGCGACAGGTCGGCGTGCGGGAGCGTCGCCGCCCACCACGTCGAGTACTCGTCGTGGTCCAGCGGCCGCCGCCCGATTCCCCACAGGCAGACGGCCAGTACGAGCAGCGCGACCAGCGCCGGGGGCAGGCCGCCGAGCAGCCGGGCGCGTGGACTTACGGCCTCGGCGGTCCGAGCGGGCTGGGCAGGGCGGGCAGGCTGGGCGGGGACTTGGGGCAGCGGCTCCGGCGCCAGAACGACGAGTCCCTCGTCGACCGGCTGCTCCGTGCCGAGCGGCGTCCCCTCCTGGGCGCTCACTCCTCCCGGCCGAGGAAGATCGGGTTGGTCAGCGCCGCCATCGCGCCCGGCAGCCCGGACGCGCCGCCGTCCGCCGGGGCGTGCCGCACCTCGGCCCGTACGTACGCCGCGTACGAGGCCGTGGTCCGCCACTCCGCCGTGCCGGAACCGGACTCGGGCAGCGGGGCGCTGAAGAGCCGGCCCTGGTCGGTGACGAAGGACGCGGTGCAGCCGGGCGCGCCCGTCACGTCCAGGCGCACGGTGATCTCGGTGTCGTGGTCGACCTCCAGGCGTCCGCCGATGCCCGCGTGCGCGCCCCGGCCGCCCGTCGCCGTGAACTTCAGGTCGACTTCCGATGACTCGCAGATCCAGCTGCGGCCCGCCCGGATGCCCTCCTGGACGGCCGTACGGGAGAGGTCGTCGGCGAGTACCACCGTCTGCGGGAGGCCGACGGCGTCGGGTTCGCGGTGGGCGTCGCTGTTGCCCATGGCGGGCAGCCACGGCCGGCGGTGGCGGACCGAGGCGACGAGGGTGTTGTCCCACTCGGCGATGGACGCCTCGTCGTCGGGGGTGAACGGGCCGTTCCAGACCTCCACCGCGTCGGCGTCGTTGAAGCCGAACTTCCAGCCGCAGCCGATGCACGTCGCGTGCGGATGGGCGGGCACCACCAGGCCGCCCGCCTGCCGGATCCGCCGGGCGAAGCGGCCGAACGCGTGGTCGCGGGCGCGGTAGCGCCAGTCGATGAAGACGCCGGGCTCGGTGCCCAGCGCCACGACGTGCCCGTTGCGCGTGGTGATCTCCTCGCCGGTGAGGATCAGCAGGTCATCGCCCCACAGGCCCTGCCACGCGCCGTGCGCGGCGGTGGTGTTGTGCTCGGTGGTCGTGATCCAGTCGAGCCCCGCCGCGCGGGCCGCCGCGGCGATCTCGGCGGGGGTGCGCTTGCCGTCCGAGTAGACGCTGTGCAGATGGCTGTCGCCCCGGTACCACGTCCGGCCGCGCCCTTTAGCGCGCTGCGGCGGATAAACCTGTTCCGGGGTGTCGCCCGACGGCCCGTATCGGAGGGTGACCGTCACGCTGTACTCCATGCCCTGCGGCGCGACGGTGTACGGGCCGAGCGCGACGTGCCAGGTGCCCGCCCGCACGGGACCGGGGAGGTAGCCCGGCGTCGCCTCGGCCGCGCTGATCGCGAACTCCGTGCGCGCGCCGCCCGACCAGCCGCGGAAACCGCGCCCGCCGAGCGCCGTGCCGCGCTCGTCGAAGATCCCGATGTCGCAGGCGTTGCCCTGGGTGCCGGGCGGCACGGCGGGTTTGTCGTACGTATAGGACACGGCGAGCTCGCGGACGCCTGGCGGCACCTCTACGGGCAGGTAGACGAAGTCGGGGGCGCCGGTCGGCAGGTGACCGGTCACGCGGCGGACCTCGTCGGCGCCGGGGGCGCGGTCGGCGGCTTGGGCGAACTTCACGGGATCGAGCGTAATTGCGCCGGTAGCGCCCGCGATAGCCGCGAGCTTGAGAACGTCCCGCCGTTGCATACGGACCCCCTGCGTTGAACCTCGTCGGACTGCTTCGATCTGACTTGAGTCGAGCTGAGCCGCGTCTGAAGTGTCGCGAGCCGCGTCTGAAGTGTCGCGAGGACACCGTTGTACGCCCGGGTGGCGCGCGGGGGAACGGGCCGCGGACGGCGAGTTGCCCTCTGAAGGGGGCCGAGTGTGTCCAGGTGACCGGACGGACTCCGCCGTCCGGTGTGCCCGATGGTGTGTCCGGTCGGTGGTGTGCCCTGTGGTGCGTCCAGTGGTGTGGCGAGCAGTGGTGTGGCGAGAGCGCGTCCGGGACAGGTCTTCCGTACGTTCCTCGGGCATACCGTGAACGCGGCACCCATGGCCGCCCTTTCCATGGCTGTCGCCCCCATGGCTGCCGTTCCCTGTGACGGAGGTGTTTCAGTGCGGATCGCCACCACGATTTTCCTGACCGACGAGACGATCAGCCCGGTACGGCTCGCGCGCGAGCTGGAGCAGCGCGGATTCTCCGGTCTCTATCTCCCCGAGCACACCCATATACCCGCCAGCCGCGACACCCCGGCCCCCATGGGGGAGCCGCTTCCGCGCGCGTACGGGCGCACCCTGGACCCGTTCGTCGCCCTCGGCCAGGCCGCCGCGGTCACCGAACGCCTCGATCTGGGCACCGGCATCACCCTGGTCGCCCAGCACGACCCCATCGACCTGGCGAAGCAGGCGGCCACCCTCGACTTCCTCTCCGGCGGCCGCTTCACGTTCGGCGTCGGGTACGGCTGGAACGTGGAGGAGGCCGCCGACCACGGGGTGCGATGGTCCACTCGCCGCGAGCTGACGCGCGACCGGATGGCGCTGATGAGGGCGCTGTGGGCCGCGGAACCGGAGGCGTACGAGGGCGAGTTCGCGTCCGTACGGGCCAGCCTCGCGCACCCCAAGCCGGCGACGCCGCCGCGCGAGCGCGCCGGGGCCAAGCCGCTGACCGGGCCGCGCACGCTGATCGGCGGCGCGGCCGGGCCGAAGCTCTTCGCGCACATCGCGGAGTACGCGGACGGCTGGCTGCCGATCGGCGGCGGCGGCCTGAAGGAGTCGCTGCCGGTGCTGCGGCAGGTGTGGCGGGACGCGGGGCGCGAGGGGGACGGGCCGCAGATCGTGCCGTACGCGGTGCTGCCGTCGGAGGGCAAGCTCGCGCGCTACCGGGAGCTGGGCGTCTCCGAGGTTGTGCTGCAACTGCCCGCGGCGGGCGAGGCGGAGGTGCTGCGGACCTTGGACGAGTACGCGCAGTACCTCTGACACACCCGCGGCGCGGGTACGGGCGAGGGCGCGGGCACGGGCGCGGGCGCGCGTACAGGCGTGAACGTCGGCGCGGGCGCGCCCCACCCGTCCGCCCCACCCCGTCCGCCCCACCCACGTCGCCCCGCCCACCCCACCCGCTCACCCCGCCCGCACCAGACCGGAATCGCGCCCTCCCGCACACCTGGAGGGCGCCTCCATCTGACGTGATCAGCTCCACACAAACGGCCCGCCCGTCGCAGTCTCCGTGTCAGTGCTCGCTCGTATCCTCAAAGGATGACTTCGAGCGCGCAGCCACCCGACCAGGCCGCACCGACCGCCAACGCCATGCGTCGTGCGCTCAAACGGGCCCGCGACGGCGTGGCCCTGGACGCCGCCGAGGCCGCCGTGCTGCTCCAGGCGCGCGGCGCGGACCTGGCGGACCTCACCGCCTCCGCGGGCCGGGTGCGCGACGCCGGCCTCCAGGCCGCGGGCCGCCCCGGCGTCATCACGTACTCGCGCAGCGTCTTCATCCCGCTCACCCGGCTCTGCCGGGACAAATGCCACTACTGCACCTTCGTCACCGTCCCCGGCAAGCTGCGCCGCGCCGGACACGGGATGTTCATGTCCCCCGACGAAGTTCTCGACATCGCCCGCCGCGGCGCCGAACTGGGCTGCAAGGAAGCGCTCATCACCCTCGGCGACAAGCCCGAGGACCGCTGGCCCGAGGCGCGCGAGTGGCTGGAGGCCGAGGGGTACGACGACACCATCGCGTACGTACGGGCCATGGCGATCCGCATCCTGGAGGAGACCGGACTCCTCCCGCACCTCAACCCCGGCGTCATGTCCTGGACCGACCTCCAGCGGCTCAAGCCCGTCGCCCCCTCCATGGGCATGATGCTGGAGACCACCGCCACCCGCCTGTGGTCCGAGCCCGGCGGCCCGCACTACGGCTCCCCGGACAAGGAGCCTGCCGTCCGGCTGCGCGTCCTGGAGGACGCCGGCCGCTCCAACGTGCCGTTCACCAGCGGCCTCCTGATCGGCATCGGGGAGACGTACGAGGAGCGCGCCGAATCCCTCTTCGCGCTGCGCAAGACGGCCCGCGCCTACCACGGCATCCAGGAACTCATCATCCAGAACTTCCGCGCCAAGCCGGACACGGCGATGCGCGGCATGCCGGACGCCGAGCTGGCCGACCTGGTCGCCACCGTCGCCGTCACCCGGCACATCATGGGCCCCGCCGCCTGTCTCCAGGCCCCGCCGAACCTGGTGGACTCCGAGTACGCGCAGCTCATCGAGGCCGGCATCGACGACTGGGGCGGCGTCTCGCCGCTCACCCCCGACCACGTCAACCCCGAGCGCCCCTGGCCGCAGATCGACGAGCTCGCCGAGCGCTCCGCCGCCGTCGGCTTCGAACTGCGCGAACGGCTCGCGGTCTACCCCGAGTTCATCCAGCGCGGCGAGCCCTGGCTGGACCCGCGGCTGCTCCCGCACGTACGGGCGCTGGCGGACCCCGAGACCGGCCTCGCCCGCCCGGACGCGGTGGTGGAGGGCCACCCCTGGCAGGAGCCCGACGAGGGCTTCTCGCTGGGCGCCTCCGGCCGTACGGACCTGCACCACACCATCGACACCGAGGGCCGTACGGCCGACCGGCGCGACGACTTCGACGACGTGTACGGCGACTGGGAGGCGCTGCGCGAGGCCGCGGCCCCCGGCATGGTCCCCTCCCGCATCGACGCGGACGTGCGCGCCGCGCTGTCGGTCGCCGCCGACGACCCGACCCGGCTCACCGACGCCGAGGCGCTGGCGCTGCTGCACGCCGACGGCCCGGCGCTGGACGCGCTCTGCCGCATCGCCGACGACCTGCGGCGCGCGACCGTCGGCGACGAGGTCACGTACATCGTCACCCGCAACATCAACTTCACCAACGTCTGCTACACCGGCTGCCGGTTCTGCGCCTTCGCCCAGCGCCGCACCGACGCCGACGCGTACACCCTCTCCCTCTCGCAGGTCGCCGACCGCGCCGAGCAGGCGTGGGAGGTCGGCGCGACCGAGGTGTGCATGCAGGGCGGCATCCACCCGGACCTGCCGGGCACCGCCTACTTCGACATCGCGCGCGCCGTGAAGGAGCGCGTGCCGGGGATGCACGTCCACGCCTTCTCCCCGATGGAGATCGTCAACGGCGCGTCCCGTACCGGGATGTCGATCCGCGAGTGGCTGGCCGCGGCCAAGGAGGCGGGGCTCGACTCCATCCCCGGCACCGCCGCCGAGATCCTCGACGACGAGGTCCGCTGGGTCCTCACCAAGGGCAAGCTGCCCGCCGCCACGTGGATAGAGGTCGTCAAGACGGCGCACGAGCTGGGCATCCGCTCGTCCTCCACGATGATGTACGGGCATGTGGACCAGCCGCGCCACTGGCTGGGGCACTTCCGGACGCTGGCGGAGATTCAGCGGGAGACGGGCGGTTTCACCGAGTTCGTCACTCTCCCCTTCATCCACACCAACGCCCCCGTCTACCTCGCGGGCATCTCCCGCCCTGGCCCCACCACCCGTGACAACCGCGCGGTCACGGCCATGGCCCGGGTCCTGCTGCACCCGCACATCACCAACATCCAGACCAGCTGGGTCAAGCTCGGCACGGAGGGCGCCGCCGAGATGCTCCGCTCCGGCGCGAACGACCTCGGCGGCACGCTGATGGAGGAGACCATCTCCCGGATGGCCGGTTCCTCCTACGGTTCGTACCGCTCGATCCAGGACCTCGTCGCCATCGCCGATGCCGCGGGACGCCCGTCCCGTGTCCGTACGACGCTCTACGGGGAAGTGCCCGAGGAGCGGCAGACGGCGGCGCGCGCCTCCGACGGCCACCTGCCGGAGCTGCTGCCGGTGCTGGGGGACTAGGGACCGCTGTGGCGGCTGCGGCGGTTACGGTTCCGTTGCCGTGCACAAACTGGCTGGAAACCGATGGGTGCATAAGGTGTGCGGATGTCTTGGCCGCAGAATCCGCAGAATCCTCAACAGCCCGATCAGCCTCAGCAGCCGCCGCAGGCCCCACAACAACCTCAGCAACTCCCGCCCCAGCCCCCGCCCCCACAACAGCCTCCGCAGCAGCCTTCGCCGCAGCCGCAGGGTTTCGGCCCGCCGCCGGTGTGGGGGCCGGGAGCTCCGGCGTACGGGCCCCCGGGCCAGGCGCCCGGCCTCGGCGGCCCCGGCCCCGCCGGCCCTGGCATGGGCGCCGCCGGTGTTCCGGGCCCCGGCGGTCCCGCCGGTCCCGGTGCTCCGGGTCCCGGTTCGCAGCCGCCCGGCGGCAGCGGCAAGAAGGGGCTGCTCGCGGCCGTAGGCGCGGTGGTGGCGCTCGCGGTCATCGGCGGCGGGGTGTTCCTGCTGACCAGCGGGGGCGACGACAAGAAGTCCGACGAGGCCGGGGACAAGCCGAAGTCATCCGCCTCCGCCTCCCAGGCCCCGGCCGGCGGCGGGAAAGGCCCCTCGGGCGCGCCGTCGGGCGCGCCCGACGAGGCCACCGGCGACAAGCCGATGGTCACGGGCTGGCAGACGCAGACCCGCGACGAGCACCACTTCCGCTACGACGTGCCCGGCAAGGCCGACAAGTGGCAGACCTTCTCGCCGGACCAGGCCCTCGCCTACAACGACGACCAGGGCAAGCCGATCGTCGTGATGACCGGCACGTCCAACTACCGCGAGGGCGGCTGCGCCTCGACCGCGAACCCCAAGGCGTTCGGCGAGGCGGGCAAGGGCCAGCTCGCCACCGTCGGCACCACGGGCGGCTCCAAAGCGGGCTCCCTCACCGAGAACGCCCGCAACTGGGCCGGAAACTGGGGCTTCGCCGCGTACGGCGGCCCCGGCAACAAGCCGAAGGTGAAGGTCGGCCCCGCCAAGCCGTGGAAGCACAACGGCATCGACGGCTACACCGCCACCGCCGAGGTCACCATCGCCAACCGCGCCAGCAAGTGCGTACCGGCCACCGCCGTCGCGCACAGCATCGCCCAGAAGCTGCCGGACGGCACCATTCACGGCTGGGTGATCTACGCGGACCAGGGCGTCCCCAACGCCCTGTCCAAGGACCAGATCACCAAGATCATGAACACGGTCCGCCCGACGGCCCCTTGACCCCCGTCACCTGTTCCGGGGACGCCGCCCCGGAACAGGTGACGCGTCTCCGCACCGCCGTCGCCCCTGTTCGCGCCCGGAACTCAAGGCGCAGGATTCGGTGCCCGGGATCCGAGCGGTCCCATTGGAACGGTGAGGGAAGATAACCCTCCTACCCAACCCCAAGTAGGCGGTGGACCAGGGGATATGACTTTTGGTGATCGAGTCGCCACGGAGGGATGTGAGCGTGTACGGTGCCGCTCAATGAACGACCCCCGGAGGCGTTGGCGCGCCTGTCGGGGGTCTGTCCACGAGAGATCGACTCAAGGATCCCCATGGCTTCCCCAGACTTTAGCGCCAACGCCTCCGCGACGGACCTTCGCCCCCGGATGGCGGCAGTCGGTTACGGCAAGCGCGCCATTTCCGGCCAAGGTCCCCGCAAGGCGAGCGATTTCGCGCATCTGCCCAAGCGGGAGGCGGCCATCGCCTCGTACATCGACCGGGTGCCCGACGGCACCTGCATCTCCATCAAGGCGCTGGCGGCGCAGCTCGACTACGGGCAGTGCGCCCTCGGCACGGCCCTGCGGCGGCTGGCGCTGGAGGGACACCTGAGGCGGTTCACGGAGCGCCTGGAGGGCGGAAAGCACGTCACCCGCACGTACTTCTCACGAGCGCCGCGCAGCGACGCGTGGTGGGCGGCCTGCCAGCGCGGGCAGGACATGGACGGCTGGCAGGAGCCCCAGGCCCGCCCCCCGTTCGTCCCCGAGGCGGAGAGCGTGCCCGTCCCCGAGGCGGTCGTGGAGACCGTGCCACGGGCGCAGCGCGCTTACGCACTGCTGATGCGGCTCGGCGAGCACGACCGTCGGCTGATGCTCTCCGCCGCCGAATGCCGGGCGCTCCAGCCGCTGGTCGAGGAGTGGCTCAAACGCGATCTGTCCGGGACGTACTTCACGACGCAGATGGTGTCGGGGCTGCCCCCTGAGGTGGGCGCGCCCAAGCGGTTCCTCGAAAAGCGCATCGAGATGAAGATGCCACCCGTACGAGAGGCCCCTCGGCGCACTCCGTTGCTCCTTGAGTGTGTCGTCTGCCGGGCCCCCGGCCGCGCGGAGGCGCTGACGGGCGGCGTGTGCGACGGCTGCTACGGGGGAGTGGAGGGCACGCCTCCGCCGGTGCGGGTCGGGGTGGACAGGGGCGTTCCGGCTGTGGCGAGCGATAGGGCGGTGGCGGAAGGCCGGGCGGCACCGGGCGTTCCGGCCGCACCGGCCGGCCCGTCGGTGGCGGCCGGCCCGTCGGCGGCGAGCGGCCCGCCGGTGGCGAGCGGTGTGACGGTGGTGAGCGGTGTGACGGTGGTGAGCGGTGTGACGGTGGCGAGCGGAGTGACGGCTCGGAGTGGTATGGCGGCCCCGGGCGGAACGGCCGCCTCCGGCAAGGCCACCCCAGGCAAGACGGCCTTCAGCCGGACGGCCCCCGGCAAGGCGGCCTCGATCAAGATCGCCTCGCACTTGGTGGACTCCCTCCCGGACACGTTCCTCCTGAACCGGGCGGTCGTGGACCCCACGGCCCTCGACCGGACGGCCCTGGCACGGGTCGACGCCTACGTGCACCGGCGCGCGTCCGACATCCGCGAGGCCATGCGTGAACGCCGGGCCCGCGCCCAGTAGCGGGGCCGCCCGCCGCCCGCCTCATCCCCCCTCGTTCTCCGTTTCGTGCTGCAAGATGCACTGCTGCCAGCGCGCGAGGGCCTCCTCGCGGTCGCCGCCGCTCTCCTGGGTGGCGGAGATGAGGGCGTCGGCGGCCATCGCCGCCAGCCGGACCGCGATCCGGGAGACGTCGCGGGCGTCCAGCGGCTTGAGGAGCTCCACCGCGCCGTCGCTGTCGCCCGCGAGGGCGCAGGCGACCACGGCCATGGTGATGCGGTCACTCTCGAACGAGTCGGACATACCCAGAGCATGCCCGCCTCCGGGCGCGCTGATCGTCCGGGCGCACTGTCGCCCGTACCGCAGATCGGCCGGAAGCGACCGGTGGCGGTCTATTAAAGTGCTGAGGCGGTTCGGTACCTGACAAGTGCCGGGCGTACGTCATACGGCTGACCATGGCCGATGGAGACAGCCGGCGGGACGGGAACAGCCGACAGAACCAGCCGACGCAAGGAGGCGAAGGCGTGAGCGCGAGCGCGACTACAGCCATATGGGGCCGCGTCGAGCAGCAGGACTTCCGCAGCCGGGTGCGCGGCGCGCTGCTCGGCGGTGCGATCGGGGACGCCCTGGGCGCGGGCATCGAGTTCAACTCCCTGGCCGACATCCGCGCGAAGCACGGTGCGGAGGGCGTCACCGACTACGTACCGGCGTACGGGCGGCGCGGGGCCGTCACCGATGACACCCAGATGACGCTCTTCACGGTGGACGGGCTGATCCGGGCGCAGGTGCGGCGCGACACGGGCGCCTGGCATCCGCCGACCGACGTGCACCGCGCCTATCTGCGGTGGGCGGCCACCCAGCGGGACTGGGGGCCCGACGAGCGCGAGCCGGACGCCGGCTGGCTCGCCCGCGAGGAGTGGCTGTACGCGCAGCGCGCGCCGGGCCGCGCGTGTCTGTCGGGGCTGGGCGACGAGACGATGGGGACGGTGGAGCAGCCGAAGAACCCGGACTCGAAGGGGTGCGGGGCCGTGATGCGGTCCGCGCCGTTCGGGCTGCTGGTCGGCTGGGAGCCGGACTTGGTCTTCCAGCTCGCCGTGGAATGCGGTGCGCAGACGCACGGGCACCCCACCGGCTATCTGGCGGCGGGCGCGTTCGCCGTCATCATGCACGGGCTGGCGCGCGGTGAGTCGCTGGACGGTTCGGTGCAGCGGGCGCTGGCCCTGCTCGCCGCGCGCCCGGGTCACGAGGAGACGACGGACGCGCTCAAGCAGGCGCTCGGGGCCGTACGGCAGGGGCTGCCCTCGCCGGAGCGCGTCGAGTCGCTGGGCGAGGGGTGGACGGCCGAGGAGGCGCTGTCGATGGGCCTCTACTGCGCGCTGGTCGCCGAGGACGTACGCCATGGGCTGCTGCTGGCCGTCAACCACGGCGGCGACTCGGACTCCACGGGCTCCATCTGCGGCAACCTCCTCGGGGCGATGCACGGCGAGACGGCGCTGCCGCCGGGCTGGCTCGCTGAGCTGGAGGGCCGGGCCACGGTGCTGGAGCTGGCGGACGACTTCGCGATGGAGATGACGCAGGGCGCGGCGCTGCACGGCCCGGCGGGTTCGACGGCGGCGTGGCTGGAGCGGTACCCGCGCGCGTAGAACGGCCCAGGTCGACGATGCCTTGTCCGACGCCGGTGCGGGGCGGTGCCCGCGCGCGTAGAACGGCCGGGTGAGCAGCAAGTCGACGTGCTCGCGTAGCAGAGCGGTACCCGCGCGCGTAGAACGGCCTTGTTCCAGCGAGGTCGCGGCCCGCTCGTGCACGAGCGGTACCCGCGCTCGTAGGCGGCCCCATATGTGCCGGGAGTTTGCACGGACCAAGACGAGCGGCACCCGCACGCGTAGAACGGCCGGTCTCCGGCTACCGGTTGCCGCCGCTCGT
Organism: Streptomyces sp. NPDC050610; assembly: GCF_040654875.1. Lineage (NCBI taxonomy): Bacteria > Bacillati > Actinomycetota > Actinomycetes > Kitasatosporales > Streptomycetaceae > Streptomyces > Streptomyces sp. NPDC050610. The sequence continues at coordinate 120,723 of NZ_JBFAIV010000014.1, forward strand.
CGTGGTCCAGCGCGGATCGGCGCGCCCCAGCCACGCGTCCTGTTCGTCGGCCAGCGGCTGTACGAGCGGCAGCGGGCGGAACCGGCAGGCGAAGGCGAGGCCGGCGTCGCCTCCGTCGCCGGTGACGTGATGGGTCCAGGCGTCGGCGGTGTCGGCCGGGGCCTGTAGGTGGAAGAAGGTGGTCCGGCGCGGCTGCCCGGTGTCGGGGTGCGGCTTGTCCTCTACCGCGAGCCGCCGCACCACGGCGGCGGTCGGCAGTCCGGTCTCCTCGGCGACCTCGCGGAGGACGGCTTCCTCCGCCGCTTCGCCGGGACGGACCCCTCCGGCGGGCACTTGGGTGCCCGCCTCCGGTATGCCGATGTGGTCGAAGACCAGGAGTTCGGGGACGGTGTGGTGCCGGATCACGTACGCGGCGACACGGATTCGCGGGCGGGGCCGGGGGAGGGGCATCCCGGCAGTATCGGCGGTCCGGTCCTCTCCCGCCGCTGATTTCCCCGCCGGACCGCTGGAGACCGAGCAGGTGGCGGCGGAGTACGTGCCGGGGCGGTTGCCGCGTACGGGCCCGGCACGTGCCCCGACGCGCCGGGGAGAAGCGTTCGTGGCGCGCCTTCCCGGGCTACTCCGCCGACCTCGCCACCGTACGGTCCGCACGGTCCTGTTCGGGCGTAGCCGCCGCCGCGACCCCGGCCCCGTCGTCGTCGGTGTTGATCTTCGCGATGACGGCGTCCCGCTCCGGGGTGTCCTCCGGCTTGATGAAGCCGATGAGGATGAAGAGGACCAGCGAGGTCGCCACCGGCGTCACGATCTGCACCTGGAGCGAGAGCCCGCCGATGCCGTAGTTCGTCAGCCAGAAGCCGAAGAGGCCGACGGCCCAGCTGATCAGGGCGGCGGTCGGGCCGGACTTACGGAACGGGCGCAGGAGCCCCAGCATGAAGGGGATCGCGATCGGGCCCATCAGTCCGGCGACCCACTTGATGACGATGGTGATGATGTCCTTGAAGGCGGGCGAGTTGACCTGGGTCGCGATGGCCATGGACAGCGCCAGGAACGACACCGTCGTCACGCGGGCCGCGATCAGCCCGGTCCGCGAGGTCCACTGGCGCGCCCTGCGGGAGAGTACGGGCGCGATGTCGCGGGTGAAGACGGCGGCGATGGCGTTGGCGTCGGAGGAGCACATGGCCATCGTGTGGGAGAAGAAGCCGACGACGACGAGGCCCAGCAGGCCGTGCGGCAGCAGTTGTTCGGTGAGCAGCGCGTAGGAGTCGGAGGCGTCCGGCTTCTTGGCGTGGACGAGGAGCGGCGCCACCCACATCGGGAAGAAGAGGACCACCGGCCAGACGAGCCACAGGGCCGCCGACAGCCAGGCGGAGCGCCGGGCGGCGTGGGCGCTGGAGGTGGCCATGTAGCGCTGCGCCTGGTTCCACATGCCGCCGTTGTACTCGAAGGTCTTGATGAAGAGGTACGCGAGGAGGAACGTCACCGTGTACGGCCCGGCCGTCGGGTGGGTGTGGCCGGCCGGGAGCTTGTCCCATACGGTCCACAGCGCGCTGAACCCGCCGAGTTTGCCCAGCACGGTGACGAGCATCGCCACTCCGGCCAGCAACTGGATGATGAACTGCCCCAGTTCCGTCAGCGCGTCGGCCCACAGGCCGCCGACCGTGCAGTAGACGGCCGTGATGACGCCGGTGACGAGGATTCCCTGGTTGAGGGAGGCGCCGGTGAAGACGGACAGCAGCGTCGCGATGGCCGCCCATTTGGCGCCCACGTCCACGATCTTCAGCAGTACGCCCGACCAGGCGAGGGCCTGCTGGGTGGGCAGGTTGTAGCGGTTCTTGAGGTATTCGAGCGGCGAGGCGACGTGCAGGCGTGAGCGCAGCCGGTTGAGGCGGGGTGCGAAGAGGTTGGCTCCGATGGCGATGCCGACGGCGATCGGGAGCGACCAGGTGACGAAGGAAGTGATGCCGTACGTATAGGAGATGCCCGCGTAGCCGGTGAACATCACGGCGCTGTAGCCGGACATGTGGTGCGAGATGCCGGACAGCCACCAGGGCATCTTGCCGCCGGCGGTGAAGAAGTCGCTCACGTCGCCCACGCGCTTGTGGGACCAGACGCCGATGGCGACCATCACGCCGAAGTAGCAGACGAGTACGGCCCAGTCGAAACTGTTCATGCCCCCTCCAGGGGTCCGCCTTGTGAACGGGAGCGCGCTTCGTCAGTACGTCCGTACAGGCGGCGCCCCCGTGCGGGAGCGGGGACTTCCGGGATTGAACCGCTTGTCCGGGTGGCCGGTCAAGGGTGTTCACGGTCAGGGATGTGAACGCAGGTCAGAAAGCAGAACGTTTTTGCTCGTTCTTGACCTCCTGGGGCGTTGTCCCGAACGTGACCCCGACCACACGATGGGCGGGCACTTCGTCAGTGGTGATCCGCCGGTCGGCCGGGCCGGCGGCGGTGACGTACGGGATGCGGTATCCGGTGCGGACCGGAAGCGAGGGGAGGGAGGGGAGGGAGAGGGGAGGATGTAGTCGTGCGTGAGCTGAGGGGCCCTCGGGCGGCCGCTGTCAGCGCATCAGTTCGCCGGCGTTGACCAGCAGCGACTGCCCGGTGATCGCGCGCGCCCGGTCGGAGGCCAGGAAGGCCGCGGCCTCCGCCACGTCCCCGTCCGTCGCCAGCTCCGGCAGTGCCATGCGGCCGGCCAGCCGGCGCAGTACGTCCGCCTCCGGGATGCCCTCGGTGAGCGCCGCGTGCCGTACGTACGCGCGTACCGGCGGGCCCCACATCCAGCCGGGCTGCACGGTGTTCACCCGTATCCGGTGCGGGCCCAGCTCGCGGGCGAGCGAGTACATGGCCGAGACGAGCGCGCCCTTCGAGGCGGCGTAGGCGGCCTGCCGCACCTGGGTGGGGGCCGCGACCGAGGACTGGGTGCCGATCAGCACGACCGAGCCGCCGCGCTCCTTGAGGGCGGGCAGGCAGGCGCGGGTCATGCGCAGCGCGCCGAGCAGGTTCACGTCGAGCACCTGCCGCCAGGCGTCGAAGTCGGCGTCCTCCAGGCCGCCGAAGTGGCTGTCCAGGGCCGCGACATGGACGACGGCGTCGATGCCGCCGAACCGCTCCACGGCGAGCGCGGCGAGGGCGCCGCACTGCTCCTCGTCCGCCACGTCCGTCGCCCGCCAGGCGCTGCGCAGGCCGTCCGGGTTCAGCTCGTCGGCGCATTTGGCCAGTTGGGACTCCGTGCGCGCGCCGAGCGTGACGGTGGCGCCGTCGCGTACGCAGGCCGCGGCCACCTGATGGCCGAGGCCGGCGCCGACGCCGCAGATCACGACGGACTTCCCGGTCAGTGGCATGGGCCCTCCCGGCTCGCGGCACACGATGTGACGGGCAGTCAGGTTAGAGGGTCCGGGCCGGGAATGGCAGAGGGCGTGCGGTGTGCGATGACCATCCCCATCTGACGCAGCATCAGCTATAGCTGTGCCATGACAGACGACACCCGCGGCGAGCTCTACGGACAGCTCGCCGCCACCGGCCCGTACGGCGTACGCCCCGGGCACGCCCTGATCACCATGGTCGAGCCCCACCCGGGCCACGAACACGCCTACAACCGCTGGTACGAGGACGACCACTACATCGCCGGGGCGATGGCGATGCCCTGGATCTACGCGGGCCGCCGCTGGGTCGCCACCCGCGACCTCCAGGCCCTGCGCTACCCGCCGGAATCGGCCGTCGCGAACCCCGTCACCGCCGGCTGCTACCTCTCCACCTACTGGATCACCGAGGGCCGCTACGACGACCACATGCGGTGGACCGTCGGCATCAACAAACGGCTGAATAGCGACGGCCGCGTGTACCAGGACCGTACGCACGTCTTCACGGCCTTCCAGGACCACGAGGCGACCGTGTACCGGGACGGCGCGGCCGGGCCGCGGGACTTCCACGCGCTCGACCACCCGTACGCCGGCCTCGTCCTGGAGGTCGTCGACACGGACGAGCCCGCGCGGCGGGCCGACCTGCTGCGGTGGCTGACCGCCGACTGCCTGCCGAAGCGGCTGGCGGGCTCCCCGGCCGCGATGGCGACCGTCTTCCGGCCGACGCCGCTGCCCGGCGACCGGATGTCGTACGTGAAGCAGGTCGAGGGCGTCGACACCCGGCTGACCGTGCTGTGGTTCCTGGAGCGCGACCCGCGCGAGTGCTGGACCGGGCGCTTCGACGGGCTGGGCGCCGAGGTGGCGGCGGCCGGGCTCGGCGCGCGGGCGGAACTGATCGCGCCCTTCATACCGACCGTCCCCGGCACGGACCGGTACGTGGACCAGCTCCGGTAGCGGTACGCGCCCGGCCCCGGCCGGGCGGAGGGCGGGCGGCCCCCGGCGGGGACCGAACCCGGGGCGCCGCCGCGCCCCGGCCCCCCGGTCCCATGGCCACCCGTCGTACGTCCGTGTGCGCGGACGCGCGGATGGACGCGCACACGGCCGAGCCCCCTCGGCCGGGACGGCGGGCCAGTCGAGAGGGCTCTCTGCGTTGTTGCGGATCGCTGTGCGCGGAATTGCTGTTTCTACGGTGTGCTGCGGTGCTGCTGGAGGGCGGAACCCGTGATCAGAGCTCGTACGTGCCTTCGCCGACGGTGCCGAGGAAGGCGGACCACGCCTCGGAGGTGAAGGTGAGGACCGGGCCCTGCGGGTCCTTCGAGTCGCGGACGTCGATGGACCGGGTCAGGGGGGTCGCCACCTCCACGCAGTTACCGTTCACACCGGAGTACGACGACTTCCGCCACATGGGCTGGGCGCTGTGCGACTGCTTCATGTTCACTCCGCGAAATTGCAGTTCGATGAGAAGCTGTCGCTTCTCGACGTGCTGACGACGCTACGCCGCAACATCGCTGGAGTGCAGAGGAGTTCACCCGACCGGATGGCATATGTCAGTTGAGTCTTCCGTGCCCCGTGGGCAAGGGTGTACGGTACCGCCCTCACGGATCGCCGGGCCCTCGGGCGGCCCTCAGAGCGCGTATTCCTTGGTCACGTCCTGGATGAACTTCCGCGTCTCGTCCGCGTTCAGGGCCTGCGCCCGCAGGTGCTCGTACATCACTCCGTACTTCTGCACGTCCGAGTGCTTCTCCAGATACAGGTCGCTGGTCACGCCCTCGATATAGACGGTGGTCGAGTCCGAGGGATCGTCGAATTCGAGGACGGAGAACGTGCCCGTCATGCCGGGGTGCGAGCCGACGGAGTACGGGAGGATCTGGAGCGTCACATGCGGCATGTGGCTCAGCTCGATGAGCCGCTCCAACTGCTCCCGCATCGTCTGCCGGTCGCCGACGACCCGCCGCAGGGCCGACTCGTCCAGGACGGCCCAGAAGCGCAGCGGCCGCTCCGGGGCGTGCAGCCGGTCCTGGCGGCGCAGCCGCACGCCGACCCGGTTCTCGACGTCGTCCATCGACGCCTCGGGCCACATGCCGCGGATCACCGACTCCGCGTACTGCGGGGTCTGGAGCAGGCCGGGGACGATGAGCGACTCGTAGTTGCGGACCGAGACCGCGTCCGCCTCCAGCCCGATGTAGACGCTGTAGGTGGGGGAGAGGGTGCCGAACGCGTGCCACCAGCCCTGTTGCCGGGACTCCTTGGCCATTTGCATCAGCGATTCAACCAAGTGCTGATCCTGGACCTCGTAGACCCCGCACAGGTCCCGCACATCGCGCTGGCTGATGCTGCGGCGGCCGTTCTCCAGGCGGCTGATCTTCGACTGGGAGACCAGCAGGCGGTCGGCCACCTCCTCCGCCGTCATGCCCTTCTCCTCGCGGAGCCTGCGCAGCTCCTGGCCCAACCGGCGTCGGCGGACGGTGGGATTGACACTGGACGCCACGGGGACGCACCTCCGGCTCCGTACTGCTGAAATCTCCTGCTGCTGTCATCTCCTGCTCGGCAGCCTGCCACCACTCCCGGCCGCCCCGCTGGGAAATGGCCACACGGAGTGCGGGCGCGGTATCCGCGCGTGCACACCCGGGCATACGCGCGCGGGGCGGCGGGCGGCCGTCGTCCGGGGCGGCCGGCCCACCACCCCGCGCGCTGAATGCGGCTCCCGAACCGGGTCATGGGGACTTCGGTGCGGTCGGTGGAGCGGATGTGAAACGGATACTGCCGGGTGGTGCTGTCGGTCCTGCCAGGTGCTGCCGGTACTTCTGGGTGCTGCCTGTCCTGCCTGCCCTGCCTGTCCTGCTTGTCCTGCTTGTCCTGCCTGCCCTGCTGGTGCTGCGGATGCTGCTGAGGCCGCCAGTACCGCCAGGGGCTGTCGGTATGGCTGGTGCGGCCCCGTGCGCCCTTGTGGGGCTCAGCGGGCCCCGACGCGGGCCATGGCCCCGCGGTGCGCCGTCTGGAGGCCGACTCCGGCGGGTTCCGCCGTGGCCCGGGCGGCCGGCTGGCGTCCGGAGACGCCGGGTGCGCCGCCGCCCGCGCCGTTCGTGGCCGGTGCGCGCCGCGGCTGGGCGGCCACCCCGTTCTGCACGTCCATGACGGCGTGCGCCACGAGCCCGCCCATCGGGTCGTGCCTGATGAGATCCCGGAGCCGGGAGCGCGAAGAACGCCCCTCGTTCCCGGGGTAGAGGTGCTTGCCGAGACCGACCGCGTGGGCCAGCGCGGCGAGCGCCGCGGTCCGCGGGTCCGGCGGTACGCCGGTGCGGATCGCACTGTCCAGCCGGGCCCTGATTTCCCGGCTGATGGCCGTCTCCGTCGCCTGATAGCGCGTCGTCGGCAGCACTCCGCACATCTGGCCCGCGACGGCATGGACCATGCCGCACCGCTCCAGATGCGTGAGATACGTCTGGCGGAGCCCAAGCCTGGGCCCGCCGATCCAGTGGACCGCGCGCACCGGGCTGCCGCGTCGCCGCAGCAGTTCGAGCGCGGAGTCCAGCGTCGGATCTCCTGTCGGCCGTGGCATCACCACGGCGATACGATCCCCGTCTGGGGCTATCCGTCCTGCCAGAGCCAGCTCTACTAGCTGGGCCCCGGCAAGGCCGAGGTCGAGCGACTGCGGCTGCGCCGTGGTACCCGTGGCCGGGTCCAAGGCGAGCAGCAGAAGCTCCTCCGGAATTGTTCTGCGGCTCCTGCCCATCCATGCCTCCCCGCGTGGATGAATGACAGGGTGACCCCTCTCACATTCATCTGTCGAGAGCGCGTGGTTGCTTCGGGAGGGAACCGGTAGGTATGTCGTTCTCGTCTAGCAGGTGGGCGACGGCCTCTGACGGTGCGGCTGCACAAAGCTGCGGCGGCGACACAGGACACTGGTAGACATTCAACACGGTTGGCCCGCGGGACGTGGACGCGATCGGGCGTCGGGCGTCCCGCGAGGCATATCGCGATGTATTTCGAGGAGGCATCGGTGGCGGGCGAGTCCCCCGACAGGTCGGAGCAGCGGAAGTCGTCGGGGGAGAACGATCCGGGCGCACGCGACCCGAGGGTCGCGGTCTTCCGGGCGTCGGACTCCGAGTCGGGTTCCGGGTCGGAGTCGAAGGCGGAGGCCGCGGGGCCCGAGGGGTCCTTGGACCCGCGGGCGAACGTGCCCGCCCAGGACCCGGGCGAGGCAGGCGCGGACGAGGAGCACGAGACGGCCCCCGAAGAGCCGGGCGAGGCGCGCCCGGTGACCGGGCGGGACGACGGCACGGCGACGGACACGGCAGACACGGCAGATACGGGAGCCGGTTCGGTGGCGGGCCCGGGCGACGGCGGCGAGCCGGGCGCCGAGCGGGCCAAGGGCGTTACGGGTGCAAAGTCCGCGGCTGCGGACGAGCCCTCGGGCGACTCTCCCGAGGCGGAATCCGGCGAGGAGGCCGCGTCCGGGTCCGAGCCGGGCCAGGGCGAGGACGCTCCGCCGCGTGACGCGCGGTTGCGCGCCGCTGTCGCGGCGTGGGTCGCCAGCGCGGGCACTGAGGGTGAAGACCCTGAGAGTGGTGAGAGCGCCGGGGGAAAGAAGGAAGAGGAAGGTTCCGCCGCCCCTGAGAAGAAGGCGGAGGAGCAGCCGAAGGCCAAGGGCGTCGACCGGCCGACAGCGGTGTTCAACACCCTGCGCTCCAAGGAGACGGAGCAGCCGGAGAAGTCCGACGGCTCCGAGGAGACCGCCGAGCCGAAGGACCCGAAGGACTCGGATGCCCCGGACGACTCGGAGGAGACGCCCAAGGACCGGCCGACGGCGACGCTCAGGAGGCCCGTCGACCGGCCGACGACCACGCTCAAGACGCTCGGAGCCACGGGCGACAAGGGCGGCGACAAGAGCGGCGCCCCCGAAGCCGGCGACGGCCCTGAGAACAGCGGCCCTAAAAACAATAAGGACAAGGGTGGCGACGCCCCGGCCGCGGCCAAGCCCGGGGCCGAGTCCGACTCCGAGCGTACGAGCCAGTTCGTACCCCTGAGGTCCTCGGACGCCCCGCCCGCGAAGCCCGCGTCGGCCAAGCCCGTACCGCCGCAGCCCGCCGCGGCCCCGAACGCCCAGGCGCCCAACGCCCAGGCTTCCAACGCCCAGGCCCCGAACGCCCAGGCCCAGCCGCCGGCCGCGGCGGGGCAGGCCGCCGGGCCGCAGGCGATGCCGCCGTCCGAGCGGACGACGCAGCAGCCGCTGCCCTCCGGCGAGGCCCCGGGCGGCGGCCAGCAGATGCCGCTGGACCTGCTGGCGCAGCTGACGAACACGCCGCCCCCGGCGGAGACCCCGGTGCGCACCGTCGTGCGGCGGTTCAAGATCTGGACCCCGCTGGTCATCCTGCTGCTGATCATCTTCTGCGTGGTCCAGGAGGTCCGTCCGCTGCCGGACGCGACCCTGAGCCTGGGCGAGAAGAAGGCGTACACGTTCGGCGGCGAGAAGTTCCAGATGCCCTGGCCCGACCAGGGGCAGGCCGCCGCGAAGGTGGTGGGCGTGGGCGACATCGGCACGTTCGGCCCGCAGAAGCCGGTGCCGACCGCGAGCGTCGCCAAGGCCATGACGGCCCACCTGATCCTCCGGAACCACCCCCTCAAGAAGGGCGACAAGGGCCCGAAGATCACCATCGACGCGCAGACGGAGAAGGGCGGCACGTCCCAGGACGAGTCCAAGGTGCCGGTGAAGGAGGGCGAGCAGTACACCGAGTACCAGATACTGGAAATGCTGCTGCTCCCGTCCGCCAACAACCTCGCCCACAGGCTCGCCCGCTGGGACGCGCAGTCGGAGGAGGCGTTCGTCAAGAAGATGAACGAGGAGTCCAAGCGCCTCGGCATGACGAACACGACGTACACCGACCCGAGCGGCCTCGACCCGGCGACCAAGAGCACCGCGGTCGACCAGACGAAGCTGGCCGAGGAGGCGATGAAGGACCCGGTCTTCCGTGAGATCGTCGCCATGCCCAACGTCCTGAACGACCCCAAGCTGCCGGACAAGCTGTTCAGCACCAACCACACGCTGGGCTACTACGGGATGAACGGCATCAAGACCGGCTCCAGCACCCCGGCCGGCGGCACGCTGATGTGGTCGGCCAAGCGGACGATCGACCACAAGGAGCGGCTGATCGTCGGGGCCACGATGGACCAGCACGCGAAGGGGATCCTCGACAACAGCCTCCAGCTCGTCCAGAACAACAGCAAGCGGATGGTCAAAGCGGTCGCGGACGCGATGACCTCAGCTGTCATGGTCAAGAAGGGCGACGTGGTCGGCACCGTGGACGACGGTCTCGGCGGCAAGACGCCCGTAGTCGCCACCAAGGACCTGAGGGGTGTCGGCTGGCCCGGCCTCACTGCCGAGCTAGCGATCGACAACGGCGGCAAGGCGGTGCCGCACTCGGCGAAGGCCGGGACGGTCGTCGGCGAGCTGACGGTCGGTACGGGCCCCAACCGGCAGAAGGTGCCGGTGGCGCTCCAGAAGGACCTGGCGGAGCCGTCGTTCGGCGCGAAGCTGACGCGGTTCTCCTGATCGGTCCGGTGACCGGTCGGGTTCACCGATGCGGCGTGGCGGCGGCCCTGCTCCTGGGAGCGGGGCCGCTGTCCTGTAGCGTCGCGTCGGTTGTACGGCTCGACCGGCCGTACCGCCCACTACCGCCGAGGACCGGGACGGCGTGAAGATGGGGAGACCTCGGGGGAGACGGGGAGAGCCGTAGTGACCACCGTGGGGCCCACGCGGCCAGGCAGCACCGGCGATTCGGAAGACGGCCCGCGGGAGCGGCCGGGCGAGGCGGAGCAGCCGGGCGGGGTGGACGAGCCGGAGGCGTCGTCGTCGCCCAAGTCGCCCAAGTCGTCGAAGCCGTCTAAGCCGTCGAAAGCGAGCCGCTGGGCCGACGCGGCCCGGTTCCTGGCGCGCCCCGTTCCCGCTTCCCTGCTCGCCGCCGGGGTGCTGCACCTGCTCTGGGTGTGGCTCTTCGCGAACAGCGGCGGCGACCTCGCGGCGCAGGACGCCTGGGCGGAGTTCGTCGGCCGGCATCCGGCCTCCGCGTACAACCTCGCCTGGTACGGCGGGATGCACCCCGTCTCGTACAGCGTGATCTCGCCGTATCTCATGCACATGCTCGGCGTGCGCACGACGATGATCGTCGCGGGCACGGTCTCGGCCGGGCTGCTGGCGCTGCTGCTGGTGCGCAGCCGTGCCGTGCGCCGGCCGCTGTGGCCCGGCCTGTACGGGGCGTTCGCGCTGACCTGCAACGCGGTCTCGGGCCGGGTGACGTACGGGCTCGGCGTGATGTTCGGGCTGGCGGCGGTCGCGGTGATCTTCGCGTGGCCGGTGCGGTGGCGGTCCGTGCGGTGGGAGCACAAGTGGGCGCGGGCCGCGCTCGCGGGGCTGCTGGCGGCGCTGGCCACGGCGTCGAGCCCGGTGGCCGGGCTGTACGTCGGGTTCGTGGCGGCGGCACTGTGGCTCGGCAAGCGCCGGCCGGCGGCGTACGCGCTGGGGCTGCCCCCGGCGGCTGTGGTCGCGCTGTCCGCGTGGCTGTTCCCGTTCTCCGGGCAGCAGCCGATGTCGTTCCCGTCGGCGGTCCTGCCGCTGCTGAGCGGCGTCTTCGGGTTCGTCTTCGCGCCGAAGCGGTGGCGCACGGTGCGGATGACGTCGGCCCTGTACGTCCTCGGGGTGCTGCTGGTCTGGCTGATCCCCTCGCAGATCGGCACCAACATCTCCCGGCTCGGGATGATCTTCAGCGGGGTGCTGCTGGTCGCCGTGTGGACCGGGACCGAGCGGCCGCCGCGCCGCGAGCTGCTGCGGACGGGCCGGGGCCGCAAGTGGATCGCGATGATCCTGGCGCTGGTGACGGTCACGGCCTGGCAGCTGGCCAACTCGATCGGCGACGCCGTCAACACGACGCCCGCCGCGTCCTGGGCGCGGGAGCTGGCGCCGCTGGTGGACCGGTTGCAGAAGGTCGACGCCGAGCGCGGCCGGGTCGAGGTCGTGCCCGCCCGCAGCCACCGGGAGGCGTCCGCGCTGGCCCCGTACGTGAACCTGGCGCGCGGCTGGAACCGGCAGGCGGACCGGGAGCGCAACCCCCTCTTCTACGAGGAGGGCATGCTGACCTCCGCCAGCTACCACGAGTGGCTGGGCCGCTGGGCGGTGCACTACGTGGTGCTGCCGACCGGCGAGCCGGACAACGCGGCCGAGGCCGAGGCGAAGCTCGTCGCCGCAGGTCAGCCGTATCTGCGCGAGGTGTGGTCGGACGCCAACTGGAAGCTGTACGAGGTGAGCGCGCCGACGCCGCTCGCCGACCCGCCGGCGGTGGTGCGGCGCGCGGACGCGGGCGAGCTGACCGTCACGGTGAAGAGCGCGGGGCCGGTGCGCATCCGCATCCCGTACTCGCCGTGGCTGGGCCTCGTCGACAAGGACGGCAAGGCGGTCGAGCCCCCGAAGGAGGGCAAGCACCACGAGCCGCCCGTCAACGTCAACGGCTGCCTGACCAAGCAGGTCCAGATTCCCAAGGACGAGCGGGAGCCGGAGGACGCGTGGACGGTGCTGCACGCGCCGCACGCCGGTACGTACCGCGTCGCCGCCCCGTACAAGTTCCCGCGCGGGACGATGTGCCCGGAGGGCATGCCGCTTCCGTAGCTCCTGCCCGGCGGTTCATCCGCAGATGTGCGGCAGCCAGGGCGCGTCGCGCACCCGCTCCCGGACCCGGTCGAGTTCGCGGAGCAGGGCGGTCAGGTCCTGGCCGGGGTCGCTGAGGAATTTGAGGACCGCCCGCTGGAAGGCGGTGCGCAGCGGCGGCGGCATGGAGTCGGAGGCGTCCAGGCAGCGGGCGCCGGGGGTGCGCAGTTCGGCGGCGGCGCGCCGGGAGGCCGCGTCGGGGTAGTGCACGGAGCGGGGCAGCGAGGTGTTGACGAAGAACGGGGGGCGGGCGCCCTCGGGCGGGTCCGCCGTCCACGCCGTGCGGGCCCGGTCGGACGCGAGGTAGCGCATCAGCCGCTCGGCCTGCGGGGTGGCGTGGAACATCGCGGCGAAGTCGGCGGAGACCTCGTGCGCGGTGGAGCGGCGGTCCGCGCCCGGCAGGACGCGGGCGGAGTCGGTGAAGTCCGCTGCCAGGCCGCGGGGGTAGGAGCCGCGGATGAAGGTCCCCTGGTGTTCCATGGCGCACTTCGGCGTGGGTCCCGACATGCGCTGTCCCGCGCCGCCGAAGCCGAGCCGCAGCGCGTCCTTCGCGGCGCCGTCCCGGAAGACGCCGCGGAACGTCTTCCAGGCCGCCGCCAGTTCGGGCGAGGTCCACGGCAGCTCGCCGGCCGCCCACTTCTCGTACACGCCGCGGCCGCGCTGCTGGAGCAGGATGTCCTCGATCCAGTCGGTGCCGGGCCAGCCGGAGGCCGCGCCGTCGCCCATGCCCGCGCACCAGCTGCGGCCGTCGGCGGCGAGGGCGGCCAGTTCGCCCGGCTCGTGGCGCTCGGTGTCGTACCAGACGATGCTCTTGAGGTCGGCCTTCACCGGGAAGGCGTAGGCGTGGCCGTCGAACTCGGGGGTCCACAGCGGGTCGAAGGAGTCCCATCGCGCGCGGTCCAGGACGCCGTCGAGGCTCTTGAGTGCCTTCTTCCGTACGGCGTAGTCGGCGACCTCGCCGGCGCTCGGCAGGATCGCGACGTCGGGCGAGGCGCCCGCGCCGACCTCGGAGAGCAGTACTTCGCGCAGCGCGGTGGTGCCCTGGTAGTCGACGTTGACGCCGCTCTCGGCGGTGAAGTCGGCGAGCACCTTCCGGAACGCCGTGCCCTCGGCGCCGGTCCAGGTGGCGAGGACGGTGACGCTGCCCGCGGCGCGGGAGCGGGCGTCGCCCGCGCCGATGGCGCACACGGTCAGCAGCCACAGGACGAGTACGGCGGCGGTGACGTTGCGGGGCCGGGGCGCGGTGGTCATCGGGGCTGGAACCGGTACTCGTCGATGCGGGGCTGCATCCCGGCGAGCACCAGCGCCGCCAGGGCCGTGCCGCCCAGCGGGATCAGTCCGACGACGCCCGCGCGCCAGTGGGTGTCCTGCATGGTGTCCTGCACCTCCGGGAGGACTTGGGGGGTCGAGGAGCTCGCTGTGCGGGTGGTCAGGAGGGTACGGGCCGACTCCAGCCGGTCCTGGGTCTGGACCGTGAACAGGGCCAGCGGGAACAGGACGGCCAGGAGCGCGGTCGCGGTGGCGAGGAAGGGGTTGACCAGCCGCCTGAAGTGCCGGCGCAGCCGGCGCTGGGTGTCCACGAGCAGCAGGGCGAGGGCGGCGAAGAGCGCGCAGGCCGCGATCCAGGCCAGCCACAGCACCCAGCCGAAGGACGCCTGCCGGTCCAGCACGCCCAGTTGCCGCCGCTGGAGGGCTTCGAGGCGGTCGAGGATGCCGCTGCTGCCGCCGGACCGCAGCATGTCGCGGGCGTAGCCGAGGTAGGCGTCGCGCAGGACCGGGTTGTCGCGGTTCACGTACGCCTGCTGGACGAGGTCGGCGTAGGAGGAGACCAGGCCGGTGGTGGTGCGCAGGTTCTGGCGGCCGGGGTCGCCGGCGACGGTGCCCTTGACGGCCTGGGCGAGGTTCTGGTCGGCGGTGGACAGTGCGCTGCGGTAGTCCTCGCCGGGCCCTTCGATGTCGGCGGTGTCGTGGCCGAGCCCCTGCCGGGCGCTGTCGTAGGACTTGGCGAGGGTGTCCCGTACGGACGAGATCTGCACGATGGCGGGGGCCGTGCCGCCGGTGACGGCTCCGGAGTTGCGGCTGACGCCGTAGTAGGCGGCGAGCAGCACGGCGAAGGCCAGCGCGGTCAGCGTCAGCAGGGTGGTCAGGCGGCGGACGAGGAAGGCGCGGGTGCCGCTCATGCGGGGGGCTCGGCGCGCAGCGGGCTGTCGCACTCCTCGCAGTACGCGGCGTCGCCGGGGTTGACGCGCCCGCACACGGCGCAGGCGGCGTCCGGCGGGGGCGCCGCCGGCAGGCCCTGGGGCGGCTCGTCCTCGGCGGCGGGCGCGCGGCGGCTCTCGTCGTTGATGACGAGGATGGAGTTGAGGTCGAGGCCCTGGATGCCGTCGAGCAGCTCCACCTCGCCGGCGGCCGCGTCGACGATCCGTACGAGCCGGGCCAGCCGGGCCAGCACCCTGCGGTCGCCGGTGGCGTGGGCGAGTTCGGCGGCCCGGCCCCACAGCCGCCGGGCCGTCTCGCGGTCTCCCCGGTCGTACGCCCCGCAGCCCTCGGCGACGGCCTCGGCCAGCTCGGCCTGGGCGTCGTAGTGCGCGACGCTGGGGTCCGCGGAGAGGAAGGGCGGCGGGTCCTTGGTCCAGCGCACCAGGACGGAGGCCGCCTCGGGCGTCGGGGGCGCGGCATCTCCCGTCAACTCCAGCTGTACTGAAGCGAGTTCGACGTCCTGGTCCACCGGGTCGCCGGCCGGGTCCGCCGCCAGGCACACGTGGTACTCGCGGACCTCGTCGCCCCAGGCTGCGGCGCGGTACGACCAGGTGCGCCCGTCGGCGTACGCGCCCTGCCCGGTGAGGTCGGCGCGGGTGGGGTGGACCTGTCTGACGAACCGCAGTTCGCTGCCCGCCCGGTGCCGGATGACGAGGCGCACCTCCGCGAGGGCCTTGGCCATCGCGCTGCGCACCAGCGTCCGGAACTCCGCCTCCAGGTCGGAGTCGTCGCGCACCGCGTCGGCCCGGCCGTGCAGATCGGCGGCGATCCGCCGCAGTTCGGCCTGGTCCCAGTCCTCGCCGATGCCGCGCGCGTCGCAGATGAACCGCTCGGCGCAGTCGGTCAGCACCTGGTCCAGCCGGCCGGGCGGATCGTGCTCGTTCTTGCCGTCGGTCAGCAGCAGGGTGTGCCGGATCGGGACGCGGTGCGCGGCGTGCAGCTCGCCCGCCCGCTCCAGCCAGCTGGCGATCGCGGTGCCGCCGACAGCGTCGAGCCGGTACGCGGCGCGGACCGCCCGCTCCCTGGAGTCGGGCCCGGCGACGGCGAGTTCGCCGTCGGCGGGGAAGGCGACGCGGGCGTGCTCGGTGCCCTCCACGATGGCGAAGCGGGTGCCGTCGCGGAGCAGCTGGACGGCCGCGGCGGTGGCCCGCCGGGCGGCGGCGATCTTCGTCGGGGGCCAGCTCATCGAGGAGGAGCAGTCGATGACGATGACCTCGCTGGCGTCGGTGTGCGCCGCCGCCGGGCCGAGGCCCCGGGCGGCGACCGTCACGATGGCGTGCATCTCGCCCCGCCCCGCCGCGGCCGGCAGGTACTTGTTCTGGTGCACGCGCACCGTGATCTCGCTCATCTGCTCCCCGTGTCGTCCGGTCAGGCCCTCGTCAGCGGGCGGATGGAGTTGGCACGGTCCACGAGGGCCCCGTGCTCGTCGGCGGTACGGGCCTGGCGCCGGGCGATGCGCCGCAGCGAGGCTTCGAGCAGCGAGCGGAGCGCCGCCTCGGGGTCGGGGCGGGCGTCCGCCGCGCGGCGACGGCCGCGGCGGGGCCGCCGACGGTCGGGCGGCGCGAAGCGCGGGGCGGCGAACAGCGGGGCGGCGAAGGCGCGGGCGGCGGCGCGGACCTCGTCGGCGCCGTGCGTACGGGCCCAGTCGAGCGCGACCTGGAGCACCTCGGCGTTGAGCCGGTCGCGGGCCTCGCCGGAGGGCTGCCCGTCGTCGAGGTCGAGGCGCGGCAGCCGGCGCACCGCGTCCTTGAAGTCGTCGACGGACGGCAGCCGGAACGGGGCCGGGCCGAGCCGCCCGGCACGGATGCGCACCGCCGCGAGCTGCGCGGCGTCGTAGTGGCGCGAGACCATCGGCACCCCGTCCAGCACCGCCACCGCCGCGTCCCGCTCGCCGGTCGCGAGCCGCAGCCGGGCCAGCCCGAAGGCGGCGCTGCCCTGCGAGCGGTTGCGCTGCCATACGGCCTGGTAGAACCACTCGGCGGAGGCCAGATCGCCCAGCCGCTCGGAGCAGTAGCCGAGCGCGAGCTTCGGCGCGTACTCGCCCGGCAGCACCCGGTAGACCCGCCCGAACTGCCGTGCCGCGACCTCCACTTGGCCGCGCGCCAGCAGCATCAGCGCGCGGTGCCAGCTCAGCCGCCAGTCGTACGGGGCGTCGGCGCCGCCGATGACGCGGCGCGCCTTCGCCAGCCGCCGGGCCGCCATGGGCAGCCGGCCGAGCTCCAGGTGCGCACGGCACTGGCGGAACTGGATCTCGGGGGACTCGGGCTCGTACCGGGAGGCGTTGAGCTGCTCGATGAGGCGGCGCGGCCCGGCGTCGGTCGGGGTGATCAGCAGTGGGGTGCCGGGGTCCTTCGGGTCGGGGAACGGCACGGGCAGGCCGAGCGGCACCCGGTCGGGGCCGGGCAGCCCGTGCCCCAGCGGCCGGGGCCCGGACGCGCCGCTCTCCAGCCAGTGCTCCAGCGGCGGGATGCGGCCCAGGGAGGCGTCGAGGAGCGCCGCGGTAGGGGCGAAGAGGGTGGACGGCTCGGGGTGCTCCTCCGCCATCCGCAGCGAGCGGGTCTCCCGCAGGATGCCGCGCAGCTGCTCCGCCATCTCGTGCGCGGAGGCGAAGCGCCGGCGCGGGTCGTGGGCGGTGGCGCGGGCGATGGCGTGCTCGTAGGAGGTGGCGGCGAGGCCGGGCGGCTGCTGCTCGGGCCGCTCGGCCCGCAGCGAGAGGTCCTGGAGGGTCCGGCCGACGCTGTAGATGTCGGAGCGCGCGCCGAGCCCCGCGAAGCCGTGCCGGATGACCTCGGGCGGTGCGTAGTAGGGGGTGATGACGGGGCGGCCGTCCTTCTTCGCCCGGCCGGGCCGGTGCGTCGCCCCCAGATCGATGATCTTGATCTTTCCCTCGTGGTGCATGACGTTGCCGGGCTTCATGTCGCAGTACACGAGCCGCTCGCCGTGCAGGTACTCCAGGGCGTCGAGGATGAGGCAGCCGTAGGTGAGGATGTGCTCGTAGAGCCGGGGCCCGTCGTACGGGGGCTCGGCGTGCGCGATGAACTCCTTGATCTGGGCGAGCGTGGTGCCGCCCACGAACTCCATGACGATGTAGCCCGTCACCTGGTGGCTGTTGCGGGCGGGGTGGGTGACGTAGTTGATGATGCGGACGATGTTGGGGTGGTCGAGCATCGTCAGATAGCGGCGCTCGTCCAGCGCCATGTCCAGCGACGCCCGGTCCTCCGTATGGATCAGCCCCTTGATCGCCACGGGCTGGTCGTCGAGCTTGGTGTCCTCCGCGAGATAGACCCAGCCCATGCCGCCGAAGGCGATGCAGCCCACCACCCGGTACTGGTCGCCCAGCAGATCGCCGGCGCGCAACTGCGGGGTGAAGTCGAAGGGGCGGCGGCAGTTGCGGCAGTACCCCGAGGTCAGCCCCGGCTGCCCGGCGTAGGGCGCGCCGACGACGAAACCGCAGCCCTCGGTGGCGCACAACTGGCCCCTGGCGGGCGGCCGGGGATCGTCCAGGACGAGGCTCTCGCGGGAGAGGAGATCGACGTACGGCAGCTCCAGCAGGCTGCCGCCCGCGTCCCTGACCGCGAAGAGCCGTGCCGTGCGCTGCCGGGCCCGCGCGGCCGTACGGGTGGTGGCGGTCTCGATGAGGGCGGCGGCGCCGGTGCCAGGGGGCGATGGCGATGACGAGGGGCCGGGCGGGGCGGCGGGGGGACGGAGGGGCTGCCGTCCGCAGTCGGAGCAGAAGCCGTTGGGCTTGATACGGCCGGGGCAGGGGGGACGGTCGCAGGCGGGCGAGGAGGGCGTGGCGGAGGGAGTGGCAGAGGGGACGTCCGTCATGAGCGGCCCTCTCGGGAAGCGGCTGTCATGGGCGGCCTTCTCGGGGAGCGGCCGGGGGGCGGGCGTCGGGCGGGTCGTCCGGCTCCGGCGGCCCGCCGTGCTCGGCGCGGCTCACGGCCCGAGCGAACCCGTACACGGCCCGCTCGGCGGCCTCCAGACCGAACGGCCGGGCGTCCAGCGCCCGCCGGGCCGCGCGGCGCAGCCGCACCATGTCCTCCCGCTCGGCGGGCCCCAGCGCCCCCAGCTTCGCGACGGCCGCGCTGAGCAGCCCCTCCAGATCGCCGCGCGCGAGCTCCAGCTCCGCCGCCGCCCGCCCCCGCTCCGCTTCGGCCCGCCGCCCCGCCTCGGCCTTCGACAGCACGGAGGCCACGGCGTGCTCGAAGGCGGCGAGCTTCGGCAGTACGCGGTAGCTGCGCAGGTCGGGGTCGGCGCGCAGCAGGCTCCGGGTGATGTGCAGTTCGCCCACGTAACCCCGCGCCTCCTCGCCCGCCGACCGCACCCGCTCGACCTGCCCGGCCAGCCACGCCAGCCAGGCGTCCACCCGCTCCGGGTCGGGCCGGAACAGTTCCTCGGCGAGCGCCAGCCCCGGGGCGCGCGGGTCGTGGAAGACGATCAGCAGTTTGCCGCCGCGGGACGCGAGGAGGCCGAGGAGGCGCAGCAGCGCCTCCGGGTCGGGCGCCCGGTCGACGCCGACGGCCACGACGGTGAGGGGGACCGTGCCCGTACGGATGAGGTCGGCGGGCGAGGCGCCGTTGTGCGTTCTGAGCCCCATGCGGTCGGCGACCAGCCGGGCGAGGTCGGGCGCGGTCCAGTCCGGCGCGACGATGGCCAGGTCGACGCTGCCGACCGGCGGCACGGTGCCCTGCGGACGGCGGGTCACGCGCGGCAGCGAATGGCCCCCGGACAGCTCGCGGCTGGCGAGGGTCACGGCGCGGCGGAGCGTCTCGTACTTGTCGCTCTCCTCGTCGGTGATGACGAGGGACTCGACGTCCATGAGCCCGTCGGCGCCGCCGGTGCCGGCGAAGCCGCCGGGCCGACTGTCGATGGTGTCCCCGCTGTTTGCGCCGTTCCGTACGGGTCCGTCCCCGCCGGGCAGGCTGAGGCTGCCGCGCCGCAGCCAGCGGGCGAGGCGGCGGGCGAGCCGCACGTCCTGCGCGCCGTCCGTCAGTTGGGACACCAGCCGCCGGTCTATGCCCTGCCTGCCGTGCACCCACTGGGTGACGACCGGGAGGTGGTACAGGATCGTTTCGGTGGGGATCATGTACGAGAGGGACCGGCGCTGCCCGGTCGGCACGGCGTCCGCCGGGTCGTCGTAGCGGCTGACCACCATGCCGATGACGTGCCCGGTGTCGCTCACCTCCACCGCCGAGCCGCTGAACCCGCGTCGGACCGTGTCCGCCGGGGTGTCCGGCGTCATCTGCACCCACTCGGACTGCGGCCCCGCCCGCCCGTCGAGCGTGGCCCGGAAGAGCATGCCGTGCTCGTTCGAGCCAGGGAAGCCGTACATGTTGACGGGCCGCCGCCAGGTCGGCGGCAGCCGGTGCAGTGAGGTGGCGTATTCGGGCGGCTGCGGGACGCTGAGCCTCAGCAGCGCCACATCCGCGCAGTGATCGGCCTGTTGCGGCTTCCAGCCGTCCTCGGCGACCCGGGCGGGCACCGGCCGCGCGTCGCGCACCGCCGCGAGTTCGACGAGCACCTCGGCGTCCGGGTCCGGCTGCCCGTACTGGTCGGTGATGACGTGCGCGCAGGTCAGCACCGTGTCGGTGTCCAGAAGAATTCCCGCGCCCGTGACGGCGCGCGATGCTCGACTACGGATGCGTACCCGCCAAAGCCCGCTGTGCGGGGACTGGTTGGCGGGGAGTCCCAAGTCCGCCCCCATGCGACGACAGCATACGCGCGCCCGTGCCCGAGTGGCGCGGCCCGACTCATGAGGCACTTGACAGGAACGCCGGGGGCGGTTCGCGGGGCGGCGGCGCGCCTTACGCCGACGAGGGAGAGGTCAAGCGTGCGGGCCGAGCACGACCCCGCGGCCGGCGTAGAAGTGCCCCAGCTCGGCCCACGGCACGCGGGCGAACTCCTGGGACTCGTCCGGGAATCCGGACGGATTGTGGATGAGCAGGTGCCCGTCATCGGCCCCCACCGCGAGCACCAGATGCCCGCCGCGCGTCGTCGGCCGCGCGCCCGGCGTCCGGATCGAGGGATGTACGGACAGCATGACGAGCCGCCCCGCCGACAGCTCGTCGCGGATCTCCGCCGTGGACAACTCCGGGCGCGACTCGGCGAACAGGCCCCAGCGCCGCTGCGCGTAGGCGGCGAACGGCGCGTAGATCAGCCCGTCCACGCGGTCCGCGTGCCGCACGTACGCGCCGGCCTCCCGGCACTCCTCCGCGAGGGGGACGGACGGCGGCGCGCCGCCGCGCCAGTGGTCGAGCGCCATCCGCAGGCAGGCCATCCCGCACATCCGCCAGGACCAGAAGCCGTACTCCTCGGCCGTGGCCGCCCCGGACTTCTGCCACAGCGGGTCGTCGGCGGCCCGTACGTCGCCCGCGATGATCGCGGGCACGAGACCGGGGGACTCCCACTGGGCGTAGTAGGGGACGGGATGGCGTATGGCGCGGGGCGCGTCGACTGCTGTCATGGCCGCCAGTCTGACCGACGCCGGTCCTGACCGGTGGGGAGGGGCGCGGCGGACTGACCAGCGGACCGGCGGCCTCGCGCGCCCCCGCACCGAAAAAGTGGTCGTCACACCTTCCGCGATCGGCCAGAATGTAGTGCTCTGCCGGACTTCGACGCGCGGTACCGGCCCGGTCGGCCGCTTCGGCCTGCCCGCCGACCGTACGCGCGGCCGCGGCGGCGCCCGGTGCCGCGGTCGGCCCGGGGGTTCGGGGGCCGTCCCCGGGAGCGCGGCGCACCCATGAGAGGCCCTCCGCTGAGCACGCACCAGAGCACGCATCAGAGTTCGCATCAGAGTCCGCATCAGAGTTCGCCTCACATGATCCGCTGGACCGACCGGGACGAGACGCGGCGCTCGGCCCGCTGGCGCTCCGAGAGCGCCGCGCCGCCGCCCGCCCGGATACGGCTCGCGGACGACCGTATGACGGCCGACGAGGCGTACCGGCTCGCCTGCGAAGGCACCGCACTGCTGTGGGACGGCGACTTCCAGGGGGCCCGGCAGCTGCTGGGCGCGATGGCCCGGCGCGTCGACCGCGGCCCGCGCCGCAACCGTTCGGCGCGCCCGCCCGCCGCCTCGCCCGCCGAGGCGTTCCACCGGCACCGCCAGGCGCAGCACCGGCGCGCCCGCGTACTGGGCATGCTGCTCGTGCCGATCGACGACGGCCACGCCATCGCGCTCCGCCGGGCGCCGGACATACGGGAGGCGTGCGCGCAGGCGTACGGTCCGCCGGACGGCCCCAGCGTGGCCTCGCTGCGGGAGGTGCTGGGGCTGATCGGCGCGTACGAGTGGCGGCGCGGCGGCGTGCCCGTACCGGCGCTGGGCGGTGACCGCGTCCACCCGCACTACGGGGTGTTCTCGCCGGTCAGGGGCGAGTACATCGACCTGGTCGCCGACGCCGCGCTGCCCGCGGGCACCACCCTCGCGTACGACATCGGCACGGGCACGGGCGTGCTCTCGGCACTGCTGGCCCGCCGGGGCGTGCGGCGGGTGGTGGCGACCGACCTCGACCCGCGCGCGCTGGCCTGCGCGCGCGAGAACGCCGAACGGCTGCGGGTCGCCGACCGCGTCGAGGTGATACGCGCCGACCTGTTCCCGCCGGGCCCGGCCCAACTGATCGTCTGCAACCCGCCGTGGGTCCCGGCCCGCCCCACCTCGCCCGTGGAGCACGCCGTGTACGACCCGGACAGCCGCATGCTCCGCGGCTTCCTCGACGGCCTCGCCGCCCACCTGTCACCGGGCGGCGAGGGCTGGCTGATCCTGTCCGACCTGGCCGAACACCTCGGGCTGCGCACCCGCGAGGAACTGCTGACCGCCATCGAGGGCGCGGGCCTGCGCGTGGTCGACCGCACGGGCGTCAAACCCCGCCACGGCCGCGCCGCCGACCCCGACGACCCGCTGCACGAGGCGCGCGCGGCCGAGGTCACGTCTCTGTGGCGACTGGCGGCGCGGGAGGGCTGAGGGGGGTCGGGGCGGCGGCCCCGGTCGGCCACCTGGTACCGGGCGGTGGTCCTGGCATCGGGCGGCGGGCGGTGGTCCCCGCCGGGGCTGCGGGTCCGGCCACCCGGTACCGGGCGGTGGTCCTGGCGCCGGGCGCAGGGCGATGGTCCTGGCTTCGGGCGGTGGTCCCGGCCGGGGCGGCGGGTCCGGCCGGGACCGTGCGGGACGCGGCGGGTCCGGCCAGGGCCGCGAGAGACGCGGGGTCCGGGCCGGGGCCGTGCGGGAGGCGATTGCCCGGCCGGGACCGTGCGGAACGGAACGCCGCGGTCAGGCTGGGGCCGCGAATGACGTGACGGTCGGGCTGGGACCGCGCGTCAGCCGCGTGGCCCGGCCGGGGCCGTACGGGACGCGGCGGTCCGGCCGGGGCCGTACGGGGTTCAGAAGCCGAGGTCTTCGGGCTCGTCCGGTTCGTCGAAGTACGGTTCGTCGGCGTCGGTGGGCCAGCCCGCGTCGGCGGATCGGGCGGGCCGGGCGGCGGGAGCGGGGCGCGCGGAGGCGGTACGCGGCCGGGCGGGGGCGTCGGGCGCGGAGTCGGCCGGAGGCGTGGCCGGGGCAGGTCCCTCGGCTCCCTGCACCCCTCCCGTCCCTTCCGCACCCTCCGTCCCGGCCAGCAGGTCCAGGATCTGCTGCCCGTACTTGGCGAGCTTGTTCTCGCCGACGCCGTTGACCGAGCCGAGCGCGGCCAGCGACGCCGGCGCGGCGGTCGCGATCTCGCGCAGCGTGGCGTCGTGGAAGATCACGTACGCGGGGACGCCCTGCTCCTTCGCGGTGGCGCCGCGCCAGGCCCGTAGCGCCTCGAAGACCGGCAGGGCGGCCTCCGGCAGGTCGACGGGGGCGCGCTTGGCGGACCCCGAGCCCTTCGCGGCCTTGCCGGGCCGTGCCGCGGGCTTGGGTTCGCGCCGCAGCATCACCTGACGCCGGCCGCCGAGGACCTCGGAACTGTCGGCGGTGAGCACGAGGGTGCCGTAGTCGCCCTCGACGGTGAGCAGCCCCTGAGCCAGCAGCTGGCGCACCACGCTGTGCCACTCGGGGCCGCTCAGCTCGGAGCCGATGCCGAAGACCGACAGCCCGTCGTGGTCGTGCTGGATGATCTTGGCGGTCTTCTTGCCGGTCAGGATGTCCACGATGTGGCCCGCCCCGAACTTCTGGCGGCGTTCGCGGTCCAGCCGGACCACCGCGGAGAGCACCTTCTGGGCGGGCACCGTGCCGTCCCAGGACTCGGGCGGCGACAGGCAGGTGTCGCAGTTGCCGCACGCGGTGCTCTGCTGCCCGAAATAGGCCAGCAGCTGGACGCGGCGGCACTCGACCGTCTCGCAGAGCGCCAGCATGGCTTCGAGGTGGGTGGCGAGCCTGCGCCGGTGGGCCTGGTCGCCCTCGGACGTGTCGATCATCCGGCGCTGCTGCACGACGTCCTGGAGCCCGTAGGCGAGCCAGGCGGTGGAGGGCAGGCCGTCGCGCCCGGCGCGGCCGGTCTCCTGGTAGTACCCCTCGACGGACTTGGGCAGGTCGAGGTGGGCGACGAACCGCACGTCCGGCTTGTCGATGCCCATGCCGAAGGCGATCGTGGCGACCATGACCACGCCGTCCTCGCGCAGGAAGCGCGCCTGGTTCTCGGCACGGACGCGGGCGTCGAGCCCCGCGTGGTACGGCAGGGCCTGGATGCCCTCCTCCGCGAGGAAGGCGGCGGTCTTCTCCACCGAGGAGCGCGACAGGCAGTAGACGATGCCCGCGTCGCCGGGGTGCTCGGTGCGCAGGAGGTCGAGCAGCTGGCGCTTGGGGGCGTTCTTCGGCGCGACGCGGTACTGGATGTTGGGGCGGTCGAAGCTGGCCACGAAGTGGCGGGCGTCGTCCAGCCGCAGCCGGGAGGCGATCTCGCGGTGGGTGGCCTCGGTGGCGGTGGCGGTCAGCGCGATGCGCGGCACCTCAGGCCAGCGCTCGTGCAGCGCCGAGAGGGCCAGGTAGTCGGGGCGGAAGTCGTGGCCCCACTGGGCGACGCAGTGCGCCTCGTCGATGGCGAAGAGCGAGATCGTGCCCCGGTCGAGGAGCCGGAGCGTCGACTCGACGCGCAGCCGCTCGGGCGCGAGGTAGAGCAGATCGATCTCCCCGGCCAGGAACTCGGCCTCGACCAGCCGCCGCTCGTCGAGGTCCTGCGTGGAGTTCAGGAACCCGGCCCGCACGCCGAGCGCGCGCAACGCGTCGACCTGGTCCTGCATGAGCGCGATGAGCGGCGACACGACGATGCCGACGCCCTTCCGCACGAGCGCCGGGATCTGGTAGCAGAGCGATTTTCCGCCGCCGGTCGGCATGAGGACGAGCGCGTCACCGCCGCCGGCCACATGCTCGATGATCTCTTGCTGACTGCCCCGGAACGCGTCGTAGCCGAAGACGCGGTGCAGCACTCGCAGGGCTTCGCTGTTCTCGGGCGCGTCGGGGGCGTCGGGCGCCTCGGGCGCGTCGGTGCCGATTTCCAGGGCGGTCATGCAGGCCATGGTAGGAGAGACCGCTGACACTCAGGTGGCCGAACGGGATGCCGGGACGGGACGGTACGCCGTCGGCGGCGCTTTGCTCGCTAATGCTGGAAAATAGGTGGTAGGCGCTGTTGATGCGGCTATGCAGGGTTATGTCTGGAAGGTGTGGGCGATGGACTGGACGACGTGGACCACGACGAGCGTCATCGCGGGCCCTGGCGGCGTCTCGACGGACGAGGCGGGCACGCTGACCGGGGACATCACGGTGCACACGACCTGGCGCGACGGCCTGGCGTACCTGGCCGTGCAGCACAGCTCGGCGCTGGACTGGTACACGATGACCGGCAGCCCCGCGCACGTACCCGACGAGAAGTCCAGCCGCGCGCTGCACCAGGCGGCGGTGGAGGCGGTACGGGCGGGCGGCGGCGCGGTGGTGCCGGCCGCGGGAACGGCTCCGGACTCGGGAACGGATTCGGGAACGGATTCGAAGGAGGCCTGAGGCGGCGGGCACGGGGCGGGGGCCTTGATCGTTGTCCGGTCGACGGGCGGACGGGCCGGGAAACCGACCGGGCCGACGAGCCCGCCGAGAAGCCGGAACGAGTGGAAGGCCCGCCCCTATGTCCCTCACCGAGGATGTGCGCGTACGCCCCGCGACGGGCGACGACGTGCCCACCGCCGTACGGACGCTGACCCGCGCGTTCGCCGACTACGCCTATACCCGCCACGTGATCGCGGCCGACGACCACGAGAGCCGGCTGGGGCGCATGGACGAGCTGTTCCTGTCCCGCATCGGCCTGGTGTACGGCCGCGTCTGGGTGGCCGACGAGGGCCGCGCCGTGGCGGTGTGGACCACGCCGGAGCAGGACCCGAGCCCGGGCTTCGCGGAGATCGGCGCGGAGATCGGCGAGCTGGCGGGCGACCGCGCGGCGGTCTACGAGGCGGTCGAGGCCGCGCTCGCGCCGTACCGCCCCACCGAGCCGGTGTGGTTCCTCGCCACGGTGGGCGTGGACCCCGAGTCGCAGGGCCGCGGCCTGGGCAGCGCGGTGCTCCGGCCCGGCCTGGAGGCCGCGGCGGCGGCCGGATACCCCGCCTTCCTGGAGACGTCTGGCGAGCGGAACGTGAGGTTCTACGAACGGCTCGGCTTCGCGGTCACGGCGGACGTGCCGCTGCCCGACGGCGGCCCGCGCACGTGGTGCATGCGGCGGGAGGCGCGGGGGTAGGGGGCGGGGACGCCGCCGCTACGGATACGCGCCGGGCAATGCGGGTCAGCGGCTGGCTCGGACCATCACGGTGAGGGCCGGCGAGGCCGGTGACGGCTGGCTCCGGCCGATGTCCATGTACCCCCATGACTCGTAGAGGGCGTGAACCTTTCCGTCGCCGGCGGCGGGGTTGACCATGAGGGTGGCGTACGGCTCGTCGCGGCTGGCCAGGAGGGCGTCGTGGATGCGTCGGGCGGTGCCGGTCTTCCGCCAGGTCGATCGGACGCCGATCTCCTTGATGGCCACCGCCGGGCGCTCGGTGTACCTGTCCGCCGGCGCCGGGCTGGTGCGTTGCCAGTACCGATCGCCGTGTTCGATCGTGTTGCCGTAGGCGTAGCCGACGGGAAGTCCGTCCGCGTAGGCGAGAACGGTTACGAACCTTGGCGCTCACCGAAAGCGGTAACCGCGTACTTCGGCAGGTGCAGCAGCGGGGCGCGCACGTCGGCGTTCACGTAGAGAGGATCGCTGCGGACGGAAGAGGTGCGAAGAACACGCGCAGTCCGGCGGAGGGCGCCGTGGTCATGCGGTCGTCCTCCAAGTCGCCGCGTGCTCGGTCCAGGTCTGCACGGCGGTACTTCCTGGCGCGGTGGCACACAGCGTGGTGCCGAACCCTCGCAGCATGTGTGCTACCCGAGCGTGCTGGGCGGCGACGTCGGTGGGGACCTTCATTGCTGTGGCGATGGCCAGTTCGGTGTCTCCTTGGCCGAGTTGGGCGGTGGCGAGGCGCGCGGTGTTGATGGCGCGGTCGCGCCGCATCTGAGGACGGAGCAAGGCCAGGCTCCGGTGGGCATGCGTTTCAGCTCGTTCGAAGTTTCCGAGGCGGAAGTGTGCGGCGAGCGCCAGCGTTTCGAGCTCTGCTCCATTGCGTACCGCAGTCATCCACACCGGCCGAGCGAGAGCCGGATCGGCACGTTCAAATGCGTCCTGAGCGCAACCTAGGGCACGCTGCACGGCTGCGGTATCGCCGAGGAGGCCGAGAGTGGCGGCCTGGCGGGCATGGCCCAGGCAGGCGAACAGGGGGTCGCGGCGTGTGAGACGCAGGTTGCGGGCAACGTCGTTGGCGGCCAACGCGTCTTCGGGCCGGCCCATGTGCCGGTACATCGTTCCCGCGTGACTCCAGATACGGAACTTGATCGCCGAGTCGCCGGAGATCTCGGCGAGGGCCTGGGCCTCGCGCATGTGCGTCTTGGCGTTGTCGAAACGGCGGCCATCGATGGCAGCCCACATCGCGGAGGAACGGAACGCCGCAGCGGAGGCGTAGAGGCTGTTGCGTACGCGCTGGGTGGCGCTGCCCGAGTCTTGCAGGTCAAGTGCCTCGTCGGCGAGGACGGCGGCCTGCTGCTCGATGCCCAGCCGCCCGCCGTGATGATGGTCGCTGGAGATGATCTGGACAAAGCGCTTCCGTAGACGGTCCACATCGCTCATGCCGATGCGGCGCGGTGCCGCGGCACCGGGGGCGGTTGCCGCGGCGGCCGCCGCGGCGATGCCGCCGACGAGGGTGCGACGCTTCATGCCGGTCTCCTGCCGCACTGAGGTTGAGGCGGACGGGGCCCTGCGCCGCGGCACGAACCCTAGGGCTGTCGCGGGGCGGCCGGTGACATCTTCAAGTGCCTTGCGGGTGGCCGACTTGGGCCATGTGACCCTCCCCGCCTTCCAGTTCCGAACCGATGAACCGTCGAGGCCGCCAAGTCGGCCCGTCAAACGACCCACGGCTCTGTTCACAGCATCAGCGAAGCTGTTGGAGCTGTAACCGTGTTCGGTCATCCACGCCTCAAGAGCGGCGTTACGCGTGGTGTCCATCTGTGCACGGTAGCTCTCGCGCCATCCATTCGTCAGGTGAATACGAGGTCAAATCGCCCTAAGTGGGGCCTCAGATGCCTGTCTCATCACCCTGACTGGGCCGGCCTGATCCAGGGTTATCTGTTTGCTGGTCGCCCGTCATCGCCGTACGGGCGACTGTTGACGGCTCGGTCCGCCCCGAGGCTCTTCGGGAATGCGGGTCGGGCGCCGAGACGACACGAAGGCTCCACCGCAATGACGAGTCTCAGTAAGTCTGTTCAGGCCGCCTGCGCCGGCCGCCCCGTCTACAGCCAGACCTTCCCTTGCGAGCCGCCCACGGCCGAGATCGGCCGCAAGATCGTCCGGGATGTCCTCGGCGTGTGGCATCTCAAAGACCTCTCCGACCGTGCCGCCTTGGTCGTCACGGAACTGATCGCGAATGCTGTCGGCCACACCCCGTGTCGCGAAATCCGCCTCGTCGTAGGAAGGCCGTCGTCGGCATGGGTGCGCGTCGCGGTCGTGGACCGGGAGCCGTCGCGTCTGCCGGCTCTCGGTCGGGCCGCGTTCGATGACGAGTCGGGTCGCGGTCTGCTTCTCATCGACTCACTGGCCGACCGCTGGGGCTGCGACCTGCGCGGCTCAGGGAGGCGCCCATGGGGCAAAGAGGTCTGGGCAGAGTTCCGTATCGAGGACGACGGGTGAACGTTCTGGCCGCGATGCACCAGGGCCTCCCGGAGTTCGTACGCCTTCGGCCTCGCCAGCAGATGGCCATGGACTGCGCCCTTTGCGCCCGCCCGCTGGGGGCGAACGGGCGGGTGCTCGGCGAGGTGCGCCATCTGGGACTGCCGTTCCGGCTCTGGGGTTGCGCGCCGAACTGCCGGGCGTCATAGCGGCCGGCTGGCCAGCTGGGTATGGAGGGAGTCTCACTGGAGGGCAGGCATCACGAGGCCAGCGGCACGGGGGAGGCGGGAGGCGCGAGGGCTGTAGAGGAGGCAGTCGGCAGCGCCTCTACGGCTGCGCCGGTCCGTCCTCGGCGACCTCGATGCCGTACGCCTGGACCAGTTCCTCCAGGCCGCCCTTGTGTCCCTTGCCGCCGATGGCGAAGTCCCAGTCGCCGCCGGCGCAGACGAGCGCGCACACGTCCAGGGCGACGCCGCCCGACCGGTACATGCCGAGGATGTTGTACTCGTCCTCGTCCGACGGGTCCTCGACCGGTAGACCTGGACCCCAATCACCGCCCGGCAGGCGCGACCCCACGACAGGCTGAAACGCACCGGTCGCCGCCGATCCCGTCGTCTCGCTAACATTAATGTTACTAACATTGACGTTAGTATCTTGCCGCCACCAGCGCGTCGCCCGGGGCGGACCTGGAGCGGCTCGGCCAGGACGCCCGGTCGTCCAGCCTCCCGCTGGCGAGCCTGGTGTCCGAGGCCCGCCCGGCGAGTTGGGACGCGGCCTTCGACGTACTGGCGGCGGCGCTTCCGCAGGACCGGGCGAGCGTGGTGGCCATGGACGAGGTGCCCTACCTGATGGACGGCGCGGGCGCGTTCGAGGGCATGCTCCAGCGGGCCTGGGACCGGGTGCTGGAGAAGAAACCGGTGCTGCTGGTGCTCATCGGCTCCGACCTGTCGATGATGGAGGCGCTGAACAGCTACGAGGCCAGAGGTACGGGGGAGGCGGAATCGGCTCTGGGGTTCGCGTCGGTACAGCTGTGCCGGCGGTCGTACTCCGCCTGGTGGGCCCGTATCTCGTCCGCGTTCGCGCCCACCCAGGCGTATACCTGGCCGAAGACCTCCCAGATGGATTCGCCGAGGGGGGTGAGGGAGTACTCGACCCCGACCGGGGAGGTCGGCAGGACGCGTCGTCTGATCATGCCGTTGCGCTCCAGGCGGCGGAGGGTCTGGGTCAGGACGCGTTGGGTGACGCCTTCGAGGTGGCGCTTGATCTCGTTGAATCTTCTGGGCTCGTCGAGGACGGCCAGTACCGTCATCGACCACTTGTCGGCGATCTGGTCGAGGATCGGGCGACTGGGGCCATCGGAGCGGTAGAGGGCGTCGGGGGCGTTACTGCTCTCCAGAGTGGTCATGTCAGTACCTTTCGCGATCCTTAAGATGCTGAAAGCGCCTTGTTCCATTGAGGTGTTCATGGCGTGACTTGCGGCCGGGACGCACTCGTGATCATTCTCAGCGTCGCCGCCGCGAAACTACCGACCCGCCGGGCCCCGGCCGCCCGCATCGCCGCCCGCATCGCCGTCACTCCGCCACCGCCCCGCCACCGCCCCGCTACCGCTCGGCCTCCGACCGTACGGCGGACGCGTGTGATGCACGATGCGCGAGGTGCTCGCGAGGTGGTTTTATGTGTTTGATTTTGCGTGGTCTTGGTGTGGGGAACGCGGGGGAAGGCGTACGGGCTACAGGCGGCCGCCGCTGTCGACGAAGCCGATCAGGTCCTGGATGCGGTCCATCGCGGTCACCCCGTGCACGTCCTCGACGGCGCGGGAGACCACGTGGCAGATCAGGTTGCGCTCCAGTTCGCCGAGGCCGAGCCGGTACATGTTGAGGTACAGCCAGTTGAGGACCACCCGGTACTGCTGGAAGGTGTTCCAGCCGCCCAACTGGTCGGCCGCCGGCCGGTGGCCGCCGAGGGCCTGGTGGAACGGGCTGCGGTCGGACCAGGCGCTCCAGGTCGAACCCCACGCCTGCGGGGCGCCGTTCTCGTCCGTGTTCAGCGCCAGCTCACCGGCCTCTATCAGCCGGTTGGCCCGGTCGCGGTAGCCGAGCAGGATGTCCAGGAGGGCGGGGAACGGCAGGGCGTCGTGGTAGTCGGCGGCCGCGGTCAGCTCGGTGACCCGCCGCCGGAAATGCTCCGCGTTGGCGTCGTAGACGCGGTCGAACCGTACGCGCAGCGCGTCGGGCATCTTCGCCAGGTAGGCGTCGGCGTGGCCGCGGAAGGACAGGTAGCCGTAGGTCACCGGCGGGAGGAAGCGGTGCGCCGCCGCGATGAACAGGTCGACCGCGAGCGCCATCTTCGACCCGCCGCCGCGGGCCCAGTCGAGGATGGAGAAGACGACGTCGTTGGTGTCGACGTAGTAGTCGGCGAGCAGGTCCGCGGCGGCCTGTCCGCCCAGTACGCCGAGGCGCCGGTCGTAGGGCTCCGTCTCGACCGTGTTGTTGGCCGCCCAGGGCGTCAACGGGCCCTGTTCCCGCTCCTGTTGGGCGAGGCGTACGTGCTGGGTCCGCGTCGCCCGCTCGTCCAGGGCCGCGGTGGACGGGCGCGTCCGCACGTACTCCTGGAGTATTCCGGCGGCGGCCGGCGCGACGACGTCGTGGAAGGCCTCGGCGCTCGCCTGGACCGGGATGCGGACGTGCGGCCCGCGTCGCCAGTGCGGCTGGTAGTACACGCGGTCCACCGAAGGGGCCACCGCCGCGATGAACGGGCGTACGGCGTCGAGCAGCAGATCGGTCCGGTCGCTGTCGTGGTGGAAGACGTTCACGCTGCGCCACAGGGGCTCTGTCATTTCCCGGCTCCTTCACGGCAGTTCAGCTCGATCACGTACTCGGTCACTCTCGGCAGGCCCTGGTGGTCGGCGAGCGCGGCCTCGGGCCCCGGCGCGACCTCGTAGAACAGCGCCGCGCTGCCCGGCTCCCCGGCCAGGCGCTCGAAGGCCAGCATGAGCGGCGGCGAGCCGATGTCGACGTACATCGGCTTCCGGGTGCGGTCGCCCGCGGCGGCTCCCGCCGCGATGGCGTCCATCCGCAGCACGGACACGAAGAAGCGGGGCGGTATGCCGTGCTCGGTAAGCCAGCTCGCCGCCGTGAGCAGGAAGTCCGCGTCGGACTGGCCGGGCGCGCGGCGCGGCAGGGTGCCCGCCTGGGCCACCCAGGCGGCCCGCCGGAGCACTACGCGCCCGATGGCGAGCCGCGGCGCGTGCAGTACGCGGCCCTGCCCGCGCCCGGCGCTCGCGTCGTGCCGCAGCGGCTGGTCGGGCCGCAGCAGGATGGGGTTCTCGCCGAACGCCTCGATCAGCAGGGCCATGACCGGCGGGAACTGCCGCTCGTAGGAGAGCCCGCCGTGCACGGGGCGGACGGCCGTACCGCCGTCGAACAGGGCCGGGAGCCCGTCGTCGCCCACGCCGACCGTCAGCCGGGCGGGCGGCGGGTAGTCGAGCCGGTCGGGCAGGGCGAGTTCGCGCTGGTTCAGCGAGGTGGCCAGGGTCTGGTCGAACTCCGCGTACATCGGCTCGCCCGGGTGCGCCGCGTCGACCGGCAGCGGTTCGCCGTCCGATACGTACCGCAGCAGGCGGCGCACCTGGGAACGACCCCGGCCGAAACCGGAGTTCACCGCGTTGACGATCAACTCGCCGTCAGATGAGTTGTATTGGATGTACGCGGCTACGGAACCGACCGGGCGCACCCAGTCCGGCAACGCGTCGAGCGCCCGCTCCAGCCGCCGCCGGTCCGGTAGCGCGCGCCGGACGTCGGCGATCAGGCCGACCAGGCTGCGCACCTCCGCGACCGGGCTGGCCGCGAGGGTGCCCGTGAGCCCGGACATGTCGAAGGCGACGGCGGCGGGGTGCAGCCGCATGGCCT
Source organism: Streptomyces sp. NPDC050610 (assembly GCF_040654875.1). Lineage (NCBI taxonomy): Bacteria > Bacillati > Actinomycetota > Actinomycetes > Kitasatosporales > Streptomycetaceae > Streptomyces > Streptomyces sp. NPDC050610. Next base: position 153,130 of record NZ_JBFAIV010000014.1, read on the forward strand.
CGTGCCCGTCGCGGACCAGCTCGGCGTAGAACCGGTCGAACGGCACCGGCGCCTCCGTGCCGAAGCGCTCCCGTACGAACGCGGCGACCGCCAGCTTGAAGGGCAGCGTGTGGTCGAAGACCGCGAGCAGCCGGCAGGCGGCGGTCAGGTCGTCCAGCAGGCCGCGCCACACCGGCAGTCCCGCTTCGACCACGACGCCGGGGACTACCGACTGCTCGGTCACGACGTCCCGCAGCTTGCCGGTGATGCCGTGGTCCAGGAGCCGCTCGCGCAGGGCCGGTCCGAGCGCGACCCGTTCCGTACCGCTCGCGCTCCCGTACGCGCGCAGCGCCTCCCGGAGCGGGTCCAGCGCGGGGGAGCGTTCCGCCAGCCGGCCCAGCGGGTCGACTCCGTGCTCGTCGAAGTCGGGCCGCGTCAGGAGCAGCCCGGCCGCCATGAGTGAACGCACGTACCCGGCCGCCTTCTCCGGCGGCGCGGGCAGGCCCGCCGCCAGCGCGTCGAGCGTCGGCCGCCCGGTCGCGGCGCGCAGGCAGTGCCGCAGCGCCGGGGTCAGCGGCAGGCTGAGCAGTTCCTCGGCCGGCGCCGGGCCGAGGAACCGGACGGAGTCGGCCACGACGCGCGCGCTCGGGTTCACCCGGACCGTCACCTCGGTCAGCGCGGCGGCCAGCGGGGCGAGGGCCGACAGGTCGAGTTCGACGACCGAGCGCGCCCGCTCGGTCGCGGTCCAGCGCAGCACCGGCCCGTCCGGTACGTACCGGCCGAGGCCGCTGGCCGTGAAGGTGCTGAACGGGCTGGTCTTGACGGCGGCCCGCGCGGCGTAGACGGCCAGCCGGGTCAGCTCCTTCCGCCCGGCCCGGCGCCGTGCCACCGCGTGCAGGGTGGGGCTGGCATGCGCGAGGCCCTGGCCGAAGCGGGGATCGGCGCTGATCTCCCGCAGCCGGGCGTGCACGGAGCGCTCCGCCTCGGCCAGTACGGTCGGCAACCCCGACCGATCGGCCCGGTGCCGACGCACGGCGAGCCCGAACTCGGCTATGGCGGCGTGGAGTTCCGTGCCCAGTGCGGCGGCGGCCAGTGGATCGGCGAGCAGCCGCGCGGGATCGCGCAGTTGGTGTACGGCCCGCCGCAGCGCGACCAGCTTCGGTTTGGCGGCCGGTTCGCGCAGGGCCCCGATCGCGGCGTGGCAGCGGTCGGACAGCTCCGCCGCGCGGGCCGTCAGCTCGGCGGCCGTACGTGCCGTCGTCGTCAGCGCGTGCCGCAGCCGCTGGTCGGCGAGCTGGTCGAGCACGGTCGCGGGGAGGCCCGCGACGCGCACCCCGAACGTGGTGGCGTGATGGGTCACGGGAACGGGTGGGGGTAGGGGTTGAGGTCGGCGTCCGCCAGCGGGCGCGGCGCGTACCCGAGCCGGTGGGGAACCTCCCGCAGCCGGGGCAGCCCGGTGGTCCGTCGGTTGCGGTGGCCGAAGGCCATGGGCAGGGCGCCGGGCGCGATCACCTTCACGCACGTCAGGCCGGCGGCCTCGTGCAGCGGCGACGTCTGGTCGACGACCACGACGTCCATGCCGCCCGCCAGCATCCGGCGGGTGGCCTCGGCGAGGTCGTCCCGCAGGTCGGTGTGGAGCGGCCAGGGCCCGTGGCCGTGCCTGTCCGGGCGGGGGCCGTTGGCTTGTGGGTCTGAGCCCGGCGCGCGGCCGGTCCGGTCCGGGCCGTTGGCTGGTGGCTTCGAGCCGGACCCGCTGTCGAGCCTGTCCGGGCCGGGGCCGCCCCCTTGCGGCTCCGAACCGCCCCCGCCCTGGCCCTCGCGCCCGGCCCGGTCCCAGCCCCCGCGCCCGGCCCGGTCCCAGCCCTCGCGCCCGGCCCGGTCCCAGCCCCCGCGGCCCAGCCGGTCCTCGCCCCCGCGCCCGCCCCGGTCCTCGCGCCCGACCCGGTCCCGGTCCTCGCCCTCGCGCCCGACCCGGTCCCGGTCCTCGCCCTCGCGCCCGGCCCGGTCCCGGTCCTCGCCCTCGCGCCCGGCCCGGTCCCGGTCCTCGCCCTCGCGCCCGGCCCGGTCCCAGCCCCCGCGGCCCAGCCGGTCCCCGCCCCCGCGCCCGACCCGGTCCCGGTCCTCGCGCCCGACCCGGTCCCGGTCCTCGCCCTCGCGCCCGACCCGGTCCCAGCCCCCGCGGCCCAGCCGGTCCCAGCCCGTCACGCGGTCGCCGTCGAGCAGGAACGAGAAGCGTTCGTACGCCTCCGGCGTCGCGGCGCACAGCGCGTGGTCGGGCATGACGCGCACCAGGTCGGGGTCGGCGGCCATCCGCCGGGCGCGGTCGGCCTCGGCGCGGTATCTGACCAGTTCCTGTTCGACGATGGGCGCGAGTTCCCCCAGCGCGGTGAGCACGGCGGCGGCCGGGTCGAGCGCCGATCCGCTGGTGCAGACGACCTTCGGCCGGGTGCCGTCGCCGGTGGTGTCCTCGGCCAGCACCCAGAACGCGGGGATACCCTCGGCGAGGGTCATGTCGAAGACCCGCACCCGGTATCCGGTGCGTTCCAGGCGTTCGACGACGAGCTTGACGCGCGGGTCGGGAGCGCGGGCGAGGTCCACCTCCGGCACGGGCAGCCGGGCGTACCAGGTCATCAGGAACGCGTCGCGCTCGACGACCTCCAGGATGCCGTGCAGGATCGCCTCCTCCAGGCAGCCGCCGAGCGCGCAGCCGTTGGAGATCTCGAAGGTGAACGGCTTGTCCGGCCGGTCCGCGCCGGGCCGCAGCGCCGTCCGGTAGTAGGCGTGGCTCTCCGGTACGAGCACGGGCCGGGCCTCGCGGAACGAGTACCCCCACACCCAGGACACCACCGCGTCCTCGGTGAACGGCTGGTAGGGGCAGTCCGGCTCCAGGTAGCGGTCCGGGGGGAACAGGCCGAGCGACCGCGGGTCGAGGGCCTCCTCGGCGAGTTCGGCGTAGCTGCCGCGTACGGTCGTCCGCTTGCCCCAGGGCCACTGGCCGCCGAGCCGTTCCAGCGCCTCGGCGACGGCGGTGGTCCGGCAGGAGGCGAAGTCGCGGGCGCGCCCGAACCCCGCCTCGCCCCGGTAGCCGTACTCGGTCAGGACCGCCTCGGCCAGCGGGAACAGCGCGTCGCGCAGTCCGCTGGGCGGGGCGACCACACCGGTCTCGGCGTCCACGTAGAGCCCGGTCAGCCGGGACTCGGAGAGTTCGCCGACCCTGGTGGCGTCCGCCCGGGGCTTGGGCCGCGACCGGGGCGTGATCGCGGCGCGTACGGCCGTGTCGTCGGGCAGCGCGCCGCAGACGCGGCAGAGCGGGTCCGGCAGGAACGCGTGCCGGGTCAGGGACAGGTCCCGCAGGCCGAGGTACCAGCAGCAGTCACCGGCGGCGCCCGCGTGCGCCAGTTCGCGCACGGTGTCGGCGGCGAAGCCCGTGAGCCAGCTCGACGGCCGCGACGCGATCCGGTCGGCCTTGCTCAACTCGGCCTCGTGTACGTCGCGTTGGGGCGCGCTGGACCGCCAGGTCTGTACGCACCAGACGCAGCCGGGCTCGCCGGGGCGGACGACCGGTCCGACGACGACCCGGTCGAGTTCGGTCCACACCGGCAGCCACGGCCCGCCCCGGTCGTGCGCCGCGGCCCAGCCGCCGGTGTCCCAGCCGTCGCGCGCCACGACCAGCATCGGCGGCGGGCGCAGGGCGAGGGCGTCGGCGAGCAGCCCGTCGCCGATTACCGTGTCGCTCACGTGTGGTTCTCCCTCACCAGGTCAGCCGGAACTCGGGGCGCGGCCCGGCCGGGTGCTCCGTGCCCAGCTGGGCCATCAGCAGGCTCCGCTTGCGCCCTTCCAGGCCGAACCAGCCGTCCAGCAGATGCGTGAGCACGTCGTTCTGAATCCGGCTCGCCACATCGATCGCCGCGGCGGCCAGGCAGGCGCGGTGCAGCGCGGCTCCGGCGGCGGCCTGCTGCACGCGGTACCAGCGGGCGCCGAACCGTTCCTCCGCCGCTTCGGCGTCCCCCACCGGCAGCAGCCACAGATTCCCCGTCCGCGCGCCCTGCTGGGTCAGGGCGGCCAGCGCCGCCTCGCGCAGCCGCTGCCGGGGATCGCCCTCGCTCACCAGCTCCAACTGGTGCTCGCCGGGCAGATAGCGGTAGGCGCCGGACGGGACGCCGGTCACGTCGGCGACGACGCAGTAGAACTCGACCAGGTTCACCGGCAGGTCCCAGCGCGGCTGCCGGCCGTAGGCGGTCAGGATCGTGGCCAGCGCGCCGGTCGACATCGCCGCGCCACTGAACCCGCGCATGGCCGCGTGCCGGGTCAGGGTGCCGGCCGCCAGATCCGGGACGGCGTGCGGCAGATCGATCCGCTTGCTCTCCGCCACGGGAGCGGGCGGGGGCGGGGGCGACGGCTCCGACCCCGCCTCGCGTACGGGCGCGGGCGCCGTCTCGGGTACGGGCGCCGGCTCCGCCCCCGGCTCGGGTACGGACGCTCGTACGGGCGTGAGCGGCAGCGGCTCCGGGCCGGGGCGGCTCTGCGCGAGTACGGCCGCGTGCGCGCCGGCCGCGCGCGGGAAGGCGGCCAGCGACGGGCCGCCGAACGCGGAGGGCACCGGCGGCACCAGCTCCACGACCGCGTGCACCCCCTCCTCCCGCGGATCGAGCCCCAGCAGCTCGGTGACGTCGGCGTCCGGGAAGCACAGCCGGGCCGTGGCGTCCTGGCCCTCCGCGACCACCAGCGCCTGCGCCACCTGGATGCCGGACTCCAGGCAGGCGAGGCGGTAGTACATCTCGCCGTACTTGGCGGCCAGCCGCCAGAACACGTTGGTCTGCACGAGGACCGTGGCGGCCGGCCGGGACGCGACCCAGCTCCGGTAGTCGCCCGCGCGCAGCCGCACCAGGTCGTGCCGGGCCGGATCGTAGTAGTGGACGCCGGTGGGCGCCTCGGAGTCGGGTCCGGCGATCACGTACCACTCGGCGCTGTACCGGGCGCCCCCGGACGGCGTCGGCCGCCGGGTCACCAGCCACTGGAGCGGATCGTCGTCCGGGATGGCCTCGAAGCTGTCGGTGAAGGGCAGCATGTCCAGCGGGGTCAGCCACTGCGACCGGGTGATGCCGCCCAGGTCGGCGAGCAGCCTGCCGAGCCGGTGCCCGGACTTCTCCGGGGGCCAGGGCAGGGGGTGCCGGGGTGCGCCGGGGTAGCTCTTGACCAGCCGGGGCGGGTACGCCTGCGGGTTCGCCACCTCGGTCGGGGTGTGGACTTCGTCCTGGTAGCGCGTCGCCTCATCGCTCACGGGTCACACTGCGCACAGGTCGAACGCGGTCCTGGTCAGCAGCAGCCGCAGGTGGGTCTCCTGGGCGAGGCCGATGCCGAGCCGGTTGCACATGAGGTGCGCGCACCGTTCCACGATCAGCTGCGGCACCAGGTGGTTGATGTGCTCCAGCACGTCGGCCGGGGCGTCGAAGACGGGGTAGGAGTCGAGTTGGGCGTCGAGGCGGCCCAGCAGCTCCAGTTCGACCAGGGTGTCGTTGAGGTCCCGTACGGTCGCGAGCCAGTTGCTCGCCACGGACCCGTCCGGCAGCGCCACGCCCCGCGTCGACGCCCACACCGCCTCCAGCCCGGCGCGCAGCTGGGCCTTGTTCGCCTCGAAGTGCCGCTCGAACTCCTCCGATCCCAGCAGCTTCGCCGCCGTGCCCCCGCTCTCCACCATGAACCGCGTCTGGTAGGCGAGTTCGGGCAGGATGCCGGTGAACAGCGTGCGGTTGCCGCACAGCATGGCGTAGGCGTCCATGGCGCGCTGCCCCGGCGTGCGGCCGCGGACGATCAGTTCGAGGGCCACCGCGCTGGCCGCCATGAGCTGCTTCTCGACCGCTTCCAGCGCCCGGCCCGTGCCGAACACCGCGGTCTCCGGCACGTAGTCGATGAACGCGACCGAGTTGTCCGGGTGCAGCACGGTGTCGTAGTCGGCCATGCGCTCCACCGCGGCGAGCGCGGGCGCGGACTCGGCGTAGTCCTCCGCGCTCATCGAGGACCGCGACGGCGACGCGCGGTAGAACTCGGCTGCCGTCTCCTCGATGGCCGTACGGACCTCCTGGACGTGTTCCGGCGCGGCGAGCACGCGCAGCCGGACGTGCGGTCCGCCCTCCCAGTAGCGGAGGAAGAAGAAGCCGTCCGCGTGTCCGGCCCGGCGCAGCCGCTCGACCGCGGGCCTGACGGCTCCGACGATCAAGGCGTCCTGATCGCCGTGGTAGAAGAGGTGGGCGCTGACCCAGCGGCGCTCAGACATATCTGACTCCAGGCTCGTTGAGTTCCACGATGTACTCGGCGACGCGCTCGCCGCGGACCTGGCCGGGGTCCGGCACCATCTCGCTGATCTGCACGATCGCGTTCGGCTCGGTGAGCCGGCGCTCCAGTCCGAGCAGCAGGAGCATGCTCGCGAAGTCGACGTAGTTCGGCTTGACGCCGTTGTTCGGGCCCCGGCCGTTCTCGCTCGGACCGCCCTGGCCGTTCTGACCGCTCTGACCGCCCTGGCCGTTCTGGCCGTTCTGACCGCCCTGGCCGTTCTGGCCGTTCTGACCGCTCTGGCCGCTCTGGCCGCTCTGGCCCAGCGTCGCCGAGTCGAGGACGGTGACGAAGCACCGTTCGGGGATGCCGTGTTCGGCCAGCCAGCCGGCGATCCTCAGCAGCCAGGCCGCGTCGGTCGCGGCGTCCGCGCGCCGGGGCAGCCGGTCCGCGCGGGTCAGCCACATCGCGCGCCGCAGCACGACCTTGCCCACCATCAGCCGGGGCAGGCGGCGCACGCCGCTGTCCGCGCGCGGGTCCGAGGTCATGCGCAGCTCGGTGTGCGCGCCGAACCAGGTGTTGGACTCGCCGAACGCCTCCACCATGAACCGCGCGGCGGGCGGCAGCAGCCGGTCGCCGAGGCCCGGGTGCACCGGGCAGATCGGCCGGCCGAGCCGCCGCGACACCAGCGCGAGCAGCCCGTCGCCGCCGCGCCGCACGTACAGGTCGTTGACCGGCAGCAGGTCCTCGCGCTCCCGCACGCTGCGCACACCGGGGTAGTCGACGGCCAGCCGGACGCCGGGCTTGCGGACGTTGACCGCGGACCGGGCCACGGCCTCGAACTCGGCGAAGAGCACGTCGTCGCGGCCCGCGGCCAGCCCCGGTTCGGCCGGTGCGCCGGCGTGCAGGTCGAGCCCGTCCAGGATCTGCCGGACCCGGTTGCGGCCGCGGCCGAAGCCGCAGTTGATGTTGTTGACCACCAGCTCCGGGCCGCCGTGCGCGTCATCCCCGCGCTTGTCCTCACCGCGTTCGTCGTCACCTCGCGCGGCGTCCGCGAGCTGGCAGTAGATCGCCACGGACGTCGGCGTACGGACCCAGGACGGCCACTCCTCGGCCAGCGCGCGCACCTCCTCGGGGCCGACCCGCACCACTCCGTCCGCGTCGGGCGTCCGCCCGCCCAGCAGCCGCTTGCCCGCCGCACGGAGCCGGTGCAGTTCCCGTACGGCCTCGACCGGGCTGTCCTCGCCGGCGAACCGGCTGAGCGCCGGGCGGCGCGGCCCGCCCGCGGCCGGGTCCGACGAGGCCGCGGCGGACTGCTCGGCCAGCACGTCCCGGTAGAACACCACCAGCGGGACCTCCGCCCCGGCCGGGTACCGGCTCCGGAACAGCGCGCCGAGCGCGAGCTTGAACGGCAGATCGGGCCCGATCAGGCCGAGCAGCGTGCGTACCGCGTCGAGGTCGTCGAGCAGCGGCTGCCAGCTCTTCCGGTCGAGCACGGCCGCCGTGCCGGGGTGCACCGCGTTCTCGTAGAAGCTGTACCGCCCGAACTCCTGGGTCAGCTTCGGGCTGTCCAGGTGGGCGTGGTCGCCCACCTCGCGCAGCGCCGCGTCCAGACCGCGGATCACGGCGTCGCGGACCGGTACCCGGTCGCCGGGCGCGGTGATCGTCGGATAGCTCGACAGCGCCTCGTGCACCCCGTGCAGCGTCCGGTCCAGCCGGGCCAGGCCGGGCCGCCCGAGCCGGCGCAGCCAGGCGCGCAGGTCGGCCACCGGGTCCGGGGCCTGGTCGGCGAGCGGCGGCACCAGCTCCAGCACGCCCAGCGTCACCAGGCGGCGGAGGAACACGTCGACCTGCCGCTCGTCGGCGGCCCGGGCCAGCAGCCGGTCCCGCAGGCCGCCCAGCGTGCTCTCGTGCCCGGTCAGTTCCAGCACCCGGCGCAGGGTCGGGGTGAGGGCGAGGCTGTGCACGTGCTCGACCGGGCGGCGGCCCAGGAACACCAGCACCTCGTCGGCGACCGTGGCGCTGGGGTTGATCCGGACGCGGCAGTCGCCGGCGACCTCCGGGCGTTCGTAGACGGCGCGCGCGATCCGGTGCAGCGACCCGATGCTGATCTCGGTGGCCGTCGCCGCGGCGATCCCCAGCCGCGCCGGCGCCCCCACGACATCGTCGGACCGGCTCCAGGCGGCCAGGCCGCTGCTGGTGAACGTGGAGTACGGGCTGGTCTTCGCCGCGGAACGGGCGAGGTACTGCGCCAACCGCAGCACGCTCTGGCGCTGCGGCGCCCGCCCGGTGTCGGACCACTTGCGCAGGGCCCAGAACATGTCCGGGTTGGCGTGCACGAGGCCCAGTTGGAACGCGGGCAGCGCGGCCGAGGCGCGCAGCGACTCGTAGCTCGCGGCCTGGTCGTCCTTGAGCTGCTCCTCCAGCGCGCCCAGCAGGCCGTCGCGGCGGGCGAGCCGCGCCAGCCATTCCCCGACCGGGGCGACCAGGCCGGCCGGCAGGTCGGCCAGGCGCGCGGGATCGACGCGGCGGCCGCGGTGCACGGCCCTGCGCACCGCGACGAGCCGCGCCTTGCGCTCCCCGTCGCCCGCGGCGCCGATCGCCGCGTGCAGCCGGTCCGACAACTCGCCCCTCGCGATGTCGATTTCGGCGCGCAGCCGTACGAGCTCCTGGGCGGTCTCCCAGCTCCGCGCGCAGCGCAGGCCGTCCAGCGCGGCGACCGGGCTGCCGGCCAGGCGCACCACGGCGGCCGGGCCGAGCCGGTAGCGCGCGGCGTCGGAGCGGGCTTCTTTCAGGCTGTCCATCAGTTCACCGCCTCGGGTTCGACAGGAACGATCACCCGTCCGCCGGGCCCGGTCCGGGCCAGCAGGATCTGGAAGACGGGGGTGTGGCGCCGCTCGGTGAGTCCGAGGGCCGCCCGGACCCCGTCGGCGTGGTACGCGTTGACGATCCGGCCGGACAGGCCCTGCGCCGCGGCGGCGACGCACACGCGGTGCGCGAGCAGCCCGGCCTCCTGGTTCAGCACCCGGTAGCCGCGGTCGCCGAACGTGCCGAACGCCCAGTCGCGGTCGCCCACGAGATGGACGACGGCGTTCATGCCCCGGAAGACCGGCCCGGGGATGGTGACGCGCTCGATCGCGGTGAGGGCGTCGACGCCGGGCTCCGCGGGGGCGACCGGGAGCAGCGCGCCGGTGTCCGGGTCGAGTCGGTAGGCGCCCGCCGGAATCCCGACGAGATCGCCGACCGTCAGGAAGATCTCCAACGGGGCCGGCGCGCCCGCCGGGACGGTGTCGGTGGCGACCCCGGCGCGGATACGGGCGAGCCGCGTCCACAGTTCGACCCCGTCGACCTGCGAGGAAACCGGCCGGAAGATCCCGGGGCCGGAGTCGCGGGCCCGCAGGACGGCCGCCAGGTTCGCCTCCGGGACCACGGCCTCGGGCAGCGGCAGCGGGTCGGCGGCGTACGCACCGGCCGCGTACGCACCGGGCGCGACCGGAAGGGCCGTGGTGAAGGCCGCGGTGTCCGTGCGCCGGGACGCGCGATCGACCTCGGTCAGCGTCGGGCAGGTCCGCGCGACCTCCAGCCCGCTGCGCACCACGGTCGGCCGGATCGCCTCGACGGTCGCGGCCAGCGCGGCGGCGGTTTCCGTGACGGGTTCGCGTCGTGGGTTGGTGGCGGTTTCTGTGACGGGTTCGCGTCGTGGGTCGGTGGCGGTTTCCGTGACGGGTTCGCGCCGTACGCCTGCGGCCGTCTCTGCGACGGGTTCGTGCTGTGCGTCCGCGACCGTCTCCGCGACCGGCTCGCCCCGTACGTCCGCGGCGGCGCCGTGCAGCGGCAGGACCAGCAGGGCCGGTTCCTCGTCGCCGTCCAGTCCGAGCAGCTTGCCGACCGGCTCGTCGAGGAACTGGTGGTGCACGTGCGCCCGTAGCCCCATGGACCGTGCGACCAGGTCGAGGTTCCCGGCGAGCAGCCCGGCCTCCTGCGTGCACAGGCGGTAGGCGTACTCGCGGTAGATGTACGCGACCTTGTTGAACAGCGCGGAGAGTACGAACACGGCCTCGGGCAGCGCGCCTTGGGCGCCGGCCGCCCTGGTCAGCAGCCGCCGGTGGTCGCCGTCCCGCAGCCGTACCAGCGCGTGGTGCGGCGCGTCGTAGTGGTAGACGCCGTCGGCCAGGCACACGTACAGCTGGACGCCGAACAGGCAGCGCGCGGACGCGACCATCCGGTGGTAGGGCCAGGTCCCGTTGGTGTCGAACTCCTGCCGGGAGATGCCGTAGCCGTAGCGCAGCAGCGTCGAGAGCGCCGTCTCGTCGAACGCCGCGACCTCGGACAGTTCCCGGGGCGTCGCGGTCGTCAGCGGGCGGCGGGGCAGGCCGCGGTAGAGCTTGAACTTCAGCGGCTCGTCCGGGTTGCCGTACTCCGACCGCCGGTCCGCCATCGCCTCGGCGAGGTCTTCCAGGGTGACCCGCCAGAACTCGCGGCCGACGCCGTCCTCGCGCCCGGTCATGGGAACGGGTGCGGGTGGGGGTTGAGCGCGCGGGGGAGACGGGGCAGTCCGGTCACCCGCCGGGCCGCGTGTCCGAAGGTCATCGGCACCGACCCCGGTGCCATCACCTTGACGCATGTGAAGCCTCCCGAGGCCTGTTCCGTGGAGGTGGTGTCGACGGCGACGACGTCCATGCCGGCCGCGGCGAACCGCCGGACGGCCTCGTCGAGGTCGGCGCCGATGTCGGTGCTGCCGGGCCAGCGCCAGCGTTCGAGCCCTTGCCGCCAGGTCGACGCCGCCGGGTCGTCCAGCAGGAAGGAGTACCGGTCGAACGTGTCCGGGTTCGCCGCGCAGAGCAGGTGGTCGGCCATCGAGCGGACCTCGTCCGGATGGCCGGTCAGGTGCTGGGCGCGGTCCTGCCAGCCCGGGTCGAGCGCGAGGATGCTCACGTACTCGACGGTCTGGCTGAGTTCGTGCAGCGCGGCCAGGATCGCCTCGGCCGGGTCCAGTCCGCTGCCGCCGGTCGAGACGGCCTTGGGCCGTCGCCCGGTGCCGGTGACGTCCTCGGCGAACGTCCAGAAGGACGGGATGCCGTGTTCCCGCGTGCTGTCGAAGATCCGTACCCGGTAGCCCCGCCGTGCGATGCGTTCGGCCACGAGCGGTATCCGGCGGTCGGGCACGGCGGCCGGGTCGATCTCGGGCAGCGGCGTACGCGCGTACCAGGCCATCAAGAACGCGTCGCGCTCGGCGACTTCGAGGACGCCGTGCAGCACCGCCTCCTCGTAGCAGCCGCCGAGGGCGCAGCCGCTGGAGATCTCGCACGCGAAGGCGGGGGCGCCGCCGCCGGACTTCGGCAGCCGGTAGTAGACGAAGTCCTCCGGTACGAGCACGGGCCGGTCCTGGCCGAACGACCAGCCCCACACCCAGTCGGCCACCGCGTCCTCGGTGAACTCCCGGTACGGGAAGCCGGGGGTGCGGTACCGGTCGGGGGGATACAGGCCGAGCGAGCGCGGGTCGATCGCGTCGTCGGCCACCTCCGCGTAACCGGCCCTGACGCTCGTACGCCTGCTCGTCGCGTACGCGGCGAGCCGTTCCAGCGACTCCGCCACCGCGATGGCCCGCGCGGACGTGAAATCCCGCGTACGGCCGTAGCCCGCGGCCTCCACTGAGCGGCCGGGCACCGCCATGACGGCCTCGGTGAACGGAAACGCGTGCTGCGTGTAGGAGGTGACCGAGGGGATCAGGCCGCTCTGCGCGTCGACATAGGCCGCGTCGAGCCCGGCCGGGTCCAGCCGGCGGACGCGGCTCGACCCGGGCGAGAGCTTCGGCCGCGCCTCCCGGACGATCCGCGCACCCTGCTCGGTGTCGGCGGGCAGGGCGGAGCACTTGGGGCAGCGCGGATCGGGCAGGAAGGCGTGCCGGGACATGGCGAGCGTGGCTGTGTCGATTATCCAGAACTGGTGGGTTGGCGGCACGGGTTGAGGCTTGGCGGGCGGCTCAGGTTCGGCCCCGGCCTTGGGTCCAGCCCCGGCTTCGGTCTCGGCCCCGGTCTTGGGGCCCGCCTCCGCCAGCTCGGTGACGGTGTCCGCCAGGAAGGTCGGCAGTTCGCGGCCGCGCACCTCGGCGGCCATCTCGGCGGTACGTTCGACCGTCGCCGAAGCGGTGCGCCGGGTGCGCAGGCACTCCGGGCAGCCCGGCGCCCACGGTCCGACGATCACCTGATGCGGTTCGAGCAGTACCTGGGGCCGATCAGCCATGGACGACCACGGCTCGCGCCACGAACGGACACATCCGGGCGAGGAGCGGGTCGTGGTCGAGCGGTACCGCCACCACACGGCCGCCTTCGCGCGTCAAGCTCGTCACGGCGTCTTCGAGGGTCACGGAGTCCGGCCGCGCTCCGGGTCCGCCGCGCAGGCCGACTGGCAGGTCGGGTACGGGCGTGGGCGCGTAACCGGGCTGGTCGGCGGCCCGGGACTGGTAGGCGAGCAGCGTCCGCTCCAGCCCCTTCTCCAGCGCGGCGTCGACGTCCAGGTCGCTCACGTAGGCGACGGTGGCGTCCGGAGTGCTGAACGCGAACGTGGGCAGCCCGAGCAGGGCGGTCAGGTCGTGGACCTGGACGCGCAGCTCGACGATCTCCAGCAGCTTCACGTAGCGCGCGGCGCGCGGAGTCAGCTCCGCGTCGGCCAGATCCAGCCGGGGGAAGGGCCCGGTGGCGTTCGCGAGCGCCGTGACAACGCTGTCATTCGCTGCCGCGACCACCGCGGCGCGCACGGCTTCGGGCCAGTCACTGCCGGAGGCCGCGGTGGCGGTGGCGGTGGCGGTTGCGATGGCGGCGGGGGCCTTGGCCGAGGCAGGGGCTTCGGCCGGGGCGGGGAAGACCTCCGCGGCGTCGACCGCGACCGGCTCACCGGTCAGCACGTCCAGGCCGTACAGCCGATCGCCCTTGCGGGGATCGTGCATGACGGCCGCGTACCGCTCGAACGCGTGCCGGACGGCGCGCTGTCGCGACTCGACCACGTTCTCGCCGCAGCCGTACACCGGGAACGGCCCGCCGGCCAGGCCGACGGGGTCGGAGACCACGACCTCGCTGACGAACAGCGGCAGTTGCTCGTAGTCGCGCTCGGTGATCTCGGCGAACACGCCGGTCCGCGGGTCGACGCAGTCCACCGCGCGCCGGGCCAGCTCCTCGTCGTCCACGGGCGGCGCGGTCGGCAGCGCGGTCAGCCGCGCCGGGTCGTCGGGGACGGCGGGCCGCGCGAGCGGGTGCGGCAGGAAGGGGTGCTTCGCGGTCTCCAGCGTCTCCAGGTCGAACCGGACCAGGTGATCGGCCCCGGTGTCCTGGTCGATGCCGGTGAGGTGCCGGAACGCGGCGAAGCACAGTTGGTTGGCGACCAGCGCGACCGTGGGGCCGCGCAGGAACTCGCTCACCGGGGCCTCGGGATGGTCGTCCAGGTCCGCGCCGGCGAGGTCCGGCGCGAGCGCGCGCAGCCGCCGCCAGGCCGATTCCCAGGCCGTGGCGTCGCCGTCCTTGCCGGTCACCGGGCCGATCCACGCGTCGTCGCCCACCACGACCGCCTGCGCGGACGCGGCGCCCGCGGCGGCGGCGCTACGGGACAGCCGCCGGGCGCGTCCGATCATGGGGCGGTCCGCTACGTGCAGCACCATGGCGGCACCGTCCGCGAGCCGGTCGACGGGGCCGAACTGCCGCCCGCCGGCATCCGGGGCGGACGACTGCCCTTCGGCGTCCAGATAGCCGTAGTCGATCCGCTGCTCGGGGTCCTGCTCGCGGGCCGCGGCGAGGTGTTCGGCGACGCGGTCGCGGTCGAACGGCGACTCGGCGAACGGCGCGAGCGACAGGGCGCGTACCCCGGAGCGCAGTTGCGAGTTGGCGAGGGCCTGGAGCAGCGGGCCGGACCCGGCCAGTACGAGGGCGCTGTCGCGGTATTCCTCGAAGCGCAGTTCCGGCGACTCCACGAAGTACTCGATAAAAGCGATGTTGGCCGCGTAGGTCTTGGCGACGTCGGCCGGCAGCGTGTGCGGGCGGTCCTCCAGTACGTTCTTCACGTACCCCTTGCCGAGCAGCAGCATCGTCAGCTTGGCCAGGCCGGAGCGGCTGGACTCCGGTACGGACGCGCACAGTTCGCCGAGTGTCCTGGTGCCGTCCAGCATCGGGGCGATCCGCTGAATCCATTCGTAGGTCGACGCGCCCTTGAGTATCGACCCGCCCAGATTGCTGCGGATGTAAGCGCCTTCCGGCACGCGCATGACGTATACGTCGCCACGCAGTCGCGGCCGTATTCGCTCGACATTGGCTTCCATGAACACCGCTTCTTCACGCATTCTCGATGTCTGGTCAGGAGGAGGACCGAGAGCCACCCGGTCCCCGTTCACAGCGCGCACCGGCTAGAGCACATGTGCCCGGAACATCAGCACCCGGATCAGGTGCAGGAGCAGCACGGGCAGCAGCAGCAACAGCTGCTCGCACCACCGGAAGCGGACAGCTCGGTCAGACCGTAACCGGCCGTCACCGACTCGGGCACGACCTCGCCCAGATCCACCAACTCGAAGGCGCTGTCATCCAGCACCAGGTCGTCGAATCCCTCCATGTCTTTCACCTCTTTTCCTTTTCAGAGTGTTTTTACTTCGGGCAGCACCTTGTCGCAGAAAAGCGACAAGCTCTGCCCAGCCTCGGCGAGCGGCATCGCACCGAAATCGATCTGCCACAGGATCTCGTCGACGCCGCCGATGTCGTCGTTGAAAGCGCGGATACGGTCGATGACGGTGGCCGGCGAGCCGGCGATCACACCGCCCTCGGTGATCAGCTTCTTGGGCTGGAGGCCGCGCAGCATCCAGCCGAACCCGGAGTAGCCGCGGTAGGCGGAGGACTCCCGCCGGTCCCACGGGCTGACGGCCTCCGCCCACACGTCCAGGTAGCGGCGCAGGTAGGTCTCGGCGATCCGCTCGGCGTGCTCGTCGGTGTCCGCCACCACCAGCGGCAGGCTGGCCGCGACCCGGGGGCGGGGGCCGGACGTGCCGTGGGCTGCCTCGAACGCGTCGCGGTAGAGGCCCAGGTGGCCGCGGAACTCGTGCGGCGAGATCATCGGGGTGATCAGCAGCCCCAGTCCCTCGGAGCCCAGCCAGCTGAAGCTCTCCGGGGTACGCACCGCGGCGCCCCAGACCGGCGGGTGCGGCCGCTGGGTGGGCCGCGGGAGTCCGGTCACGTCGCGGTAGGAGAAGAACGGCGTCTCCTCGCTGACTTTTTCCTCGGTCCATATCCGCAGCACCGCGCGAATGGTCTCGCGGAATCGGTCGACGCTCTCGTCCATCTCCAGACCCAGCGCGTCGAACTCGTCGGGCAGATATGCCCGCGCGAATCCCACGTCGAGCCGGCCGCCGCTGATCGCATCCACTTGCGCCGCTTCCGCGGCCAATTGAATCGGGTGGTGGAAGACCGGCAGGACGCAGCCCGTCATCAGCCTGACGGAATTGGTCCGGGCGGCCACCGCGGAGAGGAATCCGAAGGGGCTCGGGCAGTATCCGCCGTAGTAATGGAGGTAGTGCTCGGTCATCTTGACCGTGTCCAGGCCCCCAAGCTCACCCTGGACCGACAGTTCCAGCGCGTCGCTGAAGTAGGTCTGCGGAGATTTCGTCTCCGGAGTGCAGTCAGGAAGAAAGGAAAGCCCGAAGCGCACCGATACCACTCCCTAGCAATCGGCTATTCACCAGATCGACATCTGGTTTATGCCCCTCACGGTTCGGGGCCACTCGGTGCCACCGATTCGCGGCTGACGCTACATCTGGCCCTCTAGGTCGTCAATATCCATCGACGCAGTGGTCTGAACCTGAAAATTTTTTAAGGTTCGCCCGGTATCCTCAAAGATACCTACGCTACAAAGCGTGCGTTATTGACAGGTCCATCCAATACTGCAAGCGTGGCCGTCCGATGCATACTGCAAGCGTGTGCATCCGGTGCGCATCGCCGCGGGAATGCTCCGCGCCGCTGCGGTAATCCTCCGCGCCGCCACTTAAAACCTGCTCGACGGATGTTAGCCATGACCTCCACATTGGATACGCTCCACGTCGCCCAGGCCGGCGAGCAGTCGACGCCGGCGCCCGCCGCCAAGAAGTCCGTACAACTCGTCGAGTTCACCGCGATGCACGGTGTCCGGTACAGCGTCACCCTCGGCTACCTCAAGGCGACCGCCGTCGCCGACCCCGTCCTCGACGAGTCCTGCGAGTTCCGGATCTGCGTGCGCGAACAGAGCGGCGGGGACCGGGCGACGGCCGACCTGCTCGACTCCTGGGACGAACCGTTCGCCGTCGCGCTGACCGTCTTCTTCTGGAACCGCGCCCAGTCCCTGGAACTGGCCCGGCAGGTCAAGCAGCGCTGGCCCCGCTGCCGCGTCGTCGTCGGCGGCAACGATGTCAGCCACCAGCAGGAGCCGCTGTTCGCCGAGGCCCCCTGGGTGGACGTCCTGGTGCACGGCGAGGGCGAACTCCGCTTCCGCGACCTGATGCACTGCCTGCTCGCCGACGGCGACCTCGCCACGATCCCCGGCATCAGCCACTGGTCCGGCGGTGCCGTCGTCACCAACCCGGACGCGGACCGCATCACCGATCTCGACCAGGTCGTCTCGCCGATCCTCACCCCGGTCTACTCCGACGAGGAGATCACCGGCTCGTCGATGATCGTCTACGAGACCAACCGCGGCTGCCCGTACAAGTGCGCGTTCTGCTACTGGGGCGGCGCGACCAACTCCAAGGTGCGCCAGTTCGACCTCGACCGGATCTTCGCCGAACTCGGCCGCCTGATCCGGCTGATGCCCACGGACGCGACGCTGTTCATCGCCGACGCGAACTTCGGCATCCTCGCCCGCGACCGGCAGATCGCGGAGCGCATCGTCGAACTCACCCGCCGCTACGACAAGCGCCTGATCATCAGCACCAACTGGGCGAAGAACGGCAACCAGCGCATCGTGGAGATCGCGAGCATGCTGCACGCCGCCGACCTCACCGGCGCCATCACGCTCTCCGCGCAGTCCTTCGACGCGGACGTACTGAAGATCGCCAACCGCGCCAACATCCGTACGGACCACTACCGCCGGCTGCTGTCCCGGTTCCGCGAACTCAACGTCCCCACCTACACCGACCTCATCTGGGGCCTGCCCGGCGAGACGTACGACTCGTACCTCAAGGGCGTCGAGGAGGTGCTGACCGCCGGCGGATCGCCCGTGATCTATCCGCTGCTGCTGCTCAACAACACCGAGTACTCGCGGGAGTCCTTCCAGGACAAGCACGAACTGACGACACGTCGGATGCCCGGCGACGTCACCAACCCCGAACTCATCGCCGACGTCGTCGTCGGCCACGAGTCCATGACCGCCGAGGAATGGGCGCGCGGCATGGAGTTCCGGGTGGCCATGACGCTGTTCCAGAAGATCCTGCTGCGCTGCGCGCTGCGCGTCGTCCACGCGACGACGGGCGTGCGCCTGGTCGAACTCTGCCGGCGCGTCTGGACGTTCCTGCTCGACGACTGCGCCGACCCGTTCCTGCGGGCCGTCGCCCGCAACGTCCTCGCCGCCCACCGGGAACCGGCCGCCCTGGACATGGAACTGCTCAAGACGGTCATCGGCGACCACATCGTCGTGCCCGAGGAAGTGCACTTCCAGGCGCTGCTGTGCCGCGCCGTCGCCACCGAACGCGCCACGGCCGACCTGCTCACCGCCGCCGTCGACGCGCTCTGCGACGGGCTGGCCGCCGATGGGTACGAGGTCGACCGGGTACTGGTCGACGGCGCGCTGACGCTCGACATCGCGGCGACGACGATCCTGCGCGCGAGTCTGCGCGGAGAGCTGGCCGAGGCGGAGTTCGCCATGCCGCGGCAGGGCTGGAACCGGCTGGTCGAAGACGGCGACGTACCGTCGAACCTCGACGCGAGCGGGCAGGGGGACACCGTGCGCGGCACAGTGTGGGCGCCGGCGCGCTGGGTCCACTACCCGATCAGCGTGTACGCGCTGTCCATCTGGCATGGAACGGGCCGCCCGCTGCACGACGCGCTGTTCGCACTGCCGGACAGGCTGCCGGGAAGCCTGCCGACGGTGGCCTGATACGGGGCGCGCGTCCTACAGCCAGCCGCGGTCGAGGGCGGTCCGGGCCGCGTCCGTCCGGTTGCGCGCGCCGAGCTTGGCCATGGCGGTGGACAGGTAGTTGCGCACGGTGCCCTCGGCCAGGCAGAGCCGCGCCGCGATCTCGGCGTTGCTCGCCCCCTCCGCGACCTGCCGCAAGAGCTCGCGCTCCCGGTCGGTCAGCGGGTCGGCCGCGTCCCACGCCGCCACCGCCAGCTCCGGCGCGACGACCCGCTCGCCCGCGTGCACCCGGCGCAGGGCCGTCGCCAGCTCGCCGATCGGCGCGTCCTTGAGCACGTACCCGGCCACCCCGGCGTCGACCGCGCGCCGCAGGTAGCCGCTGCGGGCGAAGGTGGTCACGATCAGTACGCGCGTGGGGTCGCCCAGCCGGTTCAGCTCGGCGGCCAGGTCGAGACCGGTACGGCCGGGCATCTCGATGTCCGTCACCAGGACGTTCGGCCGGTGCTCGCGCACCGCGGCCAGCGCGTCGTCGCCGTTGGTCGCCGTCGCCACCACCGTGATGTCCGGCTGGAGGTCGAGCAGGGACGCGAACGCGCCCAGCACCATGCCCTGGTCCTCGGCCAGCACCACCCGGATCACCGGGCCGCCCCGATCGGCACCGTGATGGTCAGCGTCGTACCGGCCGAACCGGTGCGCTGCACCGCGCCGCCGAGCTTCGCGATCCGCTCGCGCAGCCCGTTCAGCCCGGTGCCCTCCGGAGCCGTACCGCCGATCCCGTCGTCCGCGATCACCAACCGCACCCGTTCCTCGTCCGCGTCCAGCCCGATGTGACAGATGGAGGCCCGCGCGTGCCGGGCCACGTTCGTCACCGCCTCCCGCAACGCCAGCCCCAGCTCGTGCTCGGCCGCCGCGACCAGGATCAACTTGTCGTCGTAGTCCACCCGCAGCGACACCTTGGTCCCGGCCAGCGCCCGCCGCGCCGCCTCCAGCTCCGCCCGGATATTGGTCTGCCGCCAGCCGGTGACCGTACTGCGCACGGCGGCCAGGGCCTCCCGCGCGTTGCGCTCGATCTCCTCGGCCTCGGCGCGCGCCCGCCCCGGGTCGACCGGCACCAGCTCCTTGGTCAGCTGCGCCCGCATCACCACCGCGGTCAGCGAATGCCCGAGCAGATCGTGCAGGTCCCGCGCGATCCGCTCGCGCTCCGCGATGGCCGCCAGCAGCTCGGCCTGCGAGGTGCGCAGCCGCTGGTTCTCCATCTCCTGCCGCCGGTCGCGCTGCTTGAGTTCGAGCAGCCCGATCACCCAGATCAGGACGAGCGCCGAACCGAACCCCCACAGCCGGTAGGGCATCGGCACCCGCGACACCAGCGCCGTGACGCAGTTCAGCACGGTCAGGCCCGCGAACCACAGCCGCGCGTCGTGCCACGGCAGCGCCTTGCCGGCGACGGCCGCCGCGTAGACGAACAGCACGCTCGCGTTGGTGTTGAACGGCGTGGCCAGCGCGCCGATCACGGCCAGCGGCACGATCGACGACCAGATCTGCCGCGCGGCCGGGCCGCGCAGCAGCGTCGTCCCGTACAGCACGGCCGTGGCCACGCACACCACGATCGCCAGCGGCCACTCCCACCACGCCTGCTGCGGCGAGAAATAGGGCTGCGCGAGCACGAAGAGCACGTAGCCGAGGTAGACCCACTCCCAGGTCAGCAGCCGCGTGGCCGCTGACCTGGGAGCGGGGCCGGGTTCGGGTTCGGGTTCGGGGCCGGATTCGGCGAGGTCGGGGTTACTCATATCCGAGCATGACGATAGGACACGGTGGCGATGGCCCCGGCGACGACCGTGGTGACGACCAGGGCGAGCACATGGATCAGGGCGGTGCCGTCGCCCAGCTGGGAGAGCCCGAGCTCGGCGAGGTGGTAGGTGGGCAGGAACTCCGCGATGTGCCGGACGGCGGAGGGCAGGAACCGGATGGGAATCCACAGCCCGGAGAGCACGGCCAGCGGGAACAGCACGGCGTTGAGCATCGCGATCGTCGCGCCCGTACGGAACCGCAGCCCGATCGCCACACTGAACAGCGTGAACGGAACAGTGCCCAGCAGCAGCACCACCGCCACCCGCAGCAGCGCCCAGGGCGAGGCGTCCAGCGTGCCGAACGCCGCGGCCGCCACACCCATCAGCACCAGCACGCCCACCCCGTAGAGCAGCGCGGCGGCGGCCTTCGCGGCGAGACTGATCCCGACCGGCACCGCGGACACCCGCTTCATACGCAGCCACCCCAGGTCACGGTCCTGCGCGACCCCGATCCCCGGCTGCAGGGCGGCCACGGTGATCACCCCGTACGTGCCGAACGTCGCCACCATCGCCGTACCGGCCGACAGCCCCTGCGTGGTGCCGTGCCCGTACAACAGGTTGAACAGGACGAAGAACCCGACGGGCATGAGGATGCTGAAGAAGAGGGAGGTGGGCTCGCGCACGATGGCCCGCAGCTCGTCCCGCAGCTCGACCCCGAAGATCCGTACCGCAAGCGCACTCATGCCACTACCTCTTCCGGTCCGTCCGCCATGGCGTTCATGCGGCCACCTCTTCCGCGCAGTCCGTGGCCGTGCCCATGCCGCCACGCTCTTCCGGTCCGTCCGCCGTCCGAGCGGCCCGTGACCGTGCTCATGCGGCCACCTCTTCCGATCCTTCCGATCCTTCCGATCCGTCGGTCAACGCGAACACGGCTTCCTCCAGGCCCGCGTCCCGCACCCGCAACTCCGACAGCTCCGGGTCCCGGTCGAGCAGGACGCGCAGCAACTCCTCGGGCGAACGCGTCTGGATCCTCACCAGGCCGTGGTCGTGCTCGGGGGTCACGGACAGCACGCCCGGCAGCCGCTCCAGTTCACCGCGGCCGAGGCGGGTCCGGGCGGTCACCGTACGATCGGGCAACCGCGAAACCAGGTCCTCCGGCGGGGCGTCCGCCAGCACCCGGCCGCGGTCGAGCACCACGACGCGATCCGCGACCTCGGCCGACTCCTCGATCAGATGCGTGGTCACCAGCACGGCGGTCCCCTGCTCCCGCCGCCGCGCCAGAATCCGCCAGAAATGCCGCCGGGCCGACGTGTCCAGACCGGCCGTGGGCTCGTCCAGAACCAGCAGCGCCGGCTCGGTGACCAGCGCCATCGCCAACTGCACGCGCTGCTTCTGCCCACCGGAGAGCTTCGACACCCGCCGCCGCGCCAACTCGTCCAACCCCAGCTCCGCCAACACCGGCCCGGCCGCCGCGGCCCGCAGCCCACCACGAACGGCGGCCCCGGTGACCAGCTCGCTCACCGTCAACGTATTGGGAAACCCCAGCGTCTGCTGCGCCACCCCCAGCCGCCGCCGAGTAGCCGCCCGCCGCGGATCACCGTCGAGTACCCGCACGGTCCCCTCCTGCGGAGTCCGCAGCCCGACCGCGATCGTCACGAGCGTCGACTTCCCGGCCCCATTGGGCCCGAGCAACGCCACACACTCTCCCGGCCCCACCCGCAGATCCACCCCATCCAGCGCGACCGTCTCCCCATACCGATACCGCAGCCCCTCGGCCGCCACCACCGCCTGTGTCGTTCCCATGCCCACCAGGCTTCCGCCCCGCGCCCGCCACGGGTAGTGATCCACCGTCACGGACCGCGCATGACAATTGTCATCCCGGCTGCTCAGCGCAGCTCAGCCTGCCCAAGGGGACAGGACTCCCGGCTTCGGAAAGCGCGCCGAAGCGACATCGCGCAGGTACCCGCCCAGGACCCGTTCCCCGACGTCTCGGGCGCCCTCGTAGGGACAGATCACCGTCAGGAGTGTGTTCCGTGGTCTTTCCTGCTCTCGCGGGAGGCGCCCGTCGGCCACACCACATCGACAGGGAGACCCATCTCCCGAGCCTCCACGACGACATCGGCGGTGCCCCCGCCTTTTCCGCCGGGCGGCGTACCGTCCCACACGGCGACAAGGCGTTCCGCACGGGCGAGTACCTGCCGGTTGGCTGCTTCGTAGGCGTCGCGATTCGCCGAGTCGTACGGCATGACCAAGACCTCATCCGCAGCCGCGAGGAGCCGGTCGAAGAGGTCCGCATGGTCCGGCTTCACCTTCGACTCCCGATAGTCCCGGGAAGGGAGCACCACGACCAATCGGCCTCCGGCTTGCAGGACCGCGTCGGCGAACAGGCTGTCGGAACCCCGCGCGATGCAGGAGACACCCACCAGGGAGCCGGCGGGGTATGCCTCGAGGAGTCGCCGCAGCGCGGTTCGAACCGCCTCTGCGGTGGCAGCTGTCAAGTCCATGTGCCCGGTCACAGCGATGGTGGTCACGCCGCTTCCCCTCTCGTCAACTGGCCAGCAGGCCACGGATCCTATGGCGAGCCTCGCGCAGTGGCGCGGAAGCACTGTGCCCGACCGTGTAGGGGTACAGGACCCCTAGTGTCTCGTGGTCCTGTTCATGTCACTTCGAGTTGTTATTGACGAGTATCTTCACGTTGGTCGCGATGAGCCTGACCTTTGCGAGGACCTCGTCGGCGGTCGCGGTCCAGGTGAACGGTTTCGCGGTCTTGACGGCATGCTCCCCTCAGCGGCCAGGACGCTCGCCGCTGCCGCGCGACCCGATGGGCTGAGTTGGAGCGGGGCGGGAACAGGAGCAGCGCCCGGAGGTCCGGGCCGGCCCCGCGCGGGAGCGGAGCGAACCGCTGTCATCGGCGTTGCAAGGCAGTCGCGCCGTGCCTTCGCGCTGGTCTCGCGGGGGGTGCGTTGGACGAGGAGCAGGCGGTGAGCAGGCAGGCCGCGGCTGGCAAGACGGCGGCGGCCGGGCGTGCGTGGTGCATGTGGTTCCCCCCCCCACGGGTGCGTGTGTACTGAGCTCGCGCACGATACCGACATCAGGGCTGAGTTCGGGGGTTGGTGGCCATGCCATGACATAGCCGGGCAGAAGTTTCCCCCGCGCCCTCGCAGTGCCTTACGCTGCCCGCATGATTCGCGCTGTCGTATTCGATGTCGGTGAGTGCCTGGTCGACGAGACCCGCGAGTACGGCACGTGGGCCGATTGGCTCGGTGTCCCGCGCCACACCTTCGCCGCCATGTTCGGCGCCGTCATCGCCCGAGGCCGTGACTACCGCGAGACCTTCCAGGAATTCCGCCCCGGCTTCGACCTGTACGCAGAGCGCGAGAAGCGCGCGGCGGCCGGAAAGCCGGAGCACTTCGGCGAGGAGGACCTCTACTCCGACGTACGGACGGCCCTCGCGCAGCTGCGTGCCGATGGTCTCTGGCTCGGGATCGCGGGCAACCAGACCGTACGCGCCGGCGGCATCCTCCGCGAGCTGTTCACCGGCGACGTCGACCTCATTGGCACGTCGGACGACTGGGGTGCCTCGAAGCCGGACCCGGAGTTCTTCGTGCGCGTTGCCGAGGTGGTGCCGTTCGCCTCCGAAGAGATCTTGTACGTGGGCGACCGTCTCGACAACGACATCCGCCCGGCCGTCGCCGCGGGAATGGCGACCGCCCTTATCCGGCGCGGTCCGTGGGGCACGATCCAGCAGCACGACCCCGAAGCGGACAGCATCACGACCATGCGTATTGACTCGCTCAGCGAGCTGTCCGAGAAGGTCGCGAAGTTCAACGCAGAGCGCTGACCGTCGTCTCCCACCCGTACAGCCGATCGTCGAGGTCGCGGACGCACTGTGTGTGCTGCCACTGGGCGAGGGCGCGCCGCACCTCCCGTACCCGGTCCATGCCCGTGGCGTACCACGTGATCGCGAGCTGATCGAGAGCGCGGACCGCGTACTCGCATGCCGCTTCCGGCCTTCCGTCGGCGGCCTCGACCGCGGCGAGATCGCCGAGGATCACGGAGCGCTGCTTATCCTCCGTGCGCGGCAGGTCCTCAAGTACGCCGAGCAGGGTGGTCCGCGCCTGCGGCAGGTGTCCCGCCTTCAGTTGGGTGTTGCCCTTGAACGCGGCCAGCCGCACGGGACTGAACCAGTCCATCCACACGGGTGTGGATGTGGAGTTCTCGGGACTCGCTTCGAGGACATCTTCGGCGTGCCCTATGAGGTGCAACGCAGTGCGCGTACTTCCGCACCGGGTCTCGCATTCCGCCTCAACGGCATCCAGCCACGCCCACACCTCGGCCGACGCGGGAGCCCTGCGCGCGTAGGTGCGGGCGGCGACCATCCTCTCCGCGGCCTGGTCGCGCTGCCCAACCCAGCCGGGGATGAACGCCATGTGCGCGAGGATCGCCGCGCCGAGCAGCGGATCGTCTGCCTCGCCCGCAGCCTGTAGCCCGCGGAGAAGGGTGTCACTGGCCTGATCGGGCTGGCGGAGGTCGAAGAACTCGATGCGCCCGGCCAGCAGATACGACTCTGCAAGAGCCGAAGCCACGCTGCGCCGGCATGCGTTCGTCGTTTCGGGGAGCAGCGCGCAGCCGAGGCGCGTGTGTTCCAGCACGGCGGGGTGGAGCACGGCGGGGGGCGACGCTCCAGTACAGGCGACGGTGGGAGCGGGTCACCGCGCCGAAGTCCACCCCGACGCTGGCAGGTTGAACGGCGGACGCCGAGCCGGTGGGCACGGCGGCCAGTCCCGCGGCGGCGACTGACCCCGCGATGACTGTGCGCCGCGTGGGGGAGGGATGTTCGCCGGTTGCCCACGGCGGCGTGAAGCCGAGATCTTCCAGCTCTAGGCCGAGGAGGTGTGTGAGGACGCGCCCAAGTTCCGGGCTCGGCCATGGCGGGGCGGAGGACTCCCAGCGCCGCACCTGCCGTACGCCTACCGTCACGCGAAGCCCCAGCCTCGGAGCCGCTGTCTCGATGGCATCAGACAAAGCCTGCTGGGAGGCATAGCCGGCAGCCACCCTCGCGACCTTGAGCATCCTGTTTCCCACAGGCCGGACCACCGCACACCTCCGCGTCAGAACAAGTCCTCCGACCGTCTCACAGCACGTCCCCATTGGGGGCGGCCATCACTCTCCCTGGGCTATAGAAGCCCTGAAGAAGTCCTTTTGATGTCCTCTCAAAGCCCTCGAAGGGGGCGTTAGTTAGACGTCACCCTTGGCGGACCACACACGCAGCGAGTCGTGCGCGGTGCACGCGACGAGAGGGCTTCTGATGGTCTCCCTGAGACAGGATCACACCGCGGCAAGGTTCTTGACCCACTCCAACGACGCCGCGCATGCGGCCGAGGACGGGTGGTGGACCGTCGGCGTGGCCCTGTTCCTCGTCGGCCCGGCCTGGGAGGCGGTGAAGTTGCCCGCCCCGCTGGTGCACGCGGTCGCTGCCGGCAGCGACCGCGGGCGGGTACGGGCGATGCTGCACTGCCTCGGCGTCACCGGGCCCGTCGCCCTCGTCGGCGAAACCTACGTCGTCCTCGTACCGCCCGGCACCGCCGCCAGCTGGGACGCGGCAGCGGAGTGCGTCACCACCACCGACCACGAAGCCCACTACATGGGCCTGCCCGCACCCCGCGCCTGCGAGGGCCCGCGGGCCCACTGGATCATCCCGCCTGACGGCCCCCTGAGCCCGCCGTCCGCAGTGCGTGCCCTGATCGCAGCGGGAGCAGACGCCGACGACGAGGGAGCCGAGTCGTGAACCACCCCGATGCCGGGCACCCGCCGCGCCCCTCCCTTGAGATCAGTCCCGGCTTCGGAGAAGCCATGGAGATGTTGCAGCTCGCTATGTGCAAACGGGCCCTCGACGAGGCCCGGGCCGCCGTCTTCGCGCACCAGGCCCTGCTGCCGGACGAGGTCCTGATGCCCATCACGAGCGCGTTCCGGGCACTCGACGACGCCGTCCGCATCGCGAAGAGCCGCCCCTACCAACACCCCCAGGACCGCCCATGAACACCACCCGCCACGCAACAGGCCTGTGTTACCCGTCGATGGCGCACTGGCTGGCCGCCTCCTCCCTCCAGCCCCGCGCCGTCCGCGCATTCTGGGCCCAGGGCCAGACCGCCACCCTCATCAGCGGCCCCGTCTGGGACACCATCGAAATGCCGCTCGCACTCTCCAGCCTGACCGCGACCTACCTCGCCTACCGCGGCCGGCACGTCGGCCCGTACCTGCTGTGCGGCACGCAGTCCACCGCCTGGTGGCTCGTAGAGACAGGCCGCGGCCAGGAACTCGCCGACGTCGAACACGTGAAGGTGCTGCCTCCCAACTGCCCGATCACCGCCTCCACGCCCGGCACGTACAACGGCGACCAACTCTGGGTCCTCCCCGAGACCCCATGCCCCTGGCTACGACTCACCGCCACCGACGCCCTGCGCACAGCTGTCGACGACGCCGTACGCTCCCGCCCCGCCACCCACCGGAATCGCACCGGGGGCACGTCGTGAGCGAGTGGTTCCCACCCCCTGGGGACGGGCTGTCGACGATGCAGGTCGGCCGCTCGTGGGACGTCGTGCAGGCACCGGGCACCGTGGCTCCCTGGATACGGTCCGCCGGCTTCGTCGACACCGCGCACATCATCTGCCCCGCCGACGAGTGCCTGCTGTGGCTCGTGCCGTGCGGAAGCACCGAACCGGACCGCTGGGCCTGGGAACGCATCAGCAGGTACGCAACTGTGCGCACCGGCCACGACGACGCCATCCAGGTACCCCACGCCGACCAGACCACAGGGCCGGGCCCTCACTGGGGCCGCCCCGACTTCTGGCCCGGCAACCCCCGCGGCTACCTCACCGACGCCCTCGCCCTCAACACCGGACTCGAAATCGCCACCCTGATCATCGGCCCGCCGGCGCATCGCTGCGCGGTGTGCGAGCGGGCCGTGTGGCCGGACGAATACCAGCTGGCTCTCGTTCCTCGGGGGCCGACCGCGTACCGCGACTACGCCCACCCCTTGTGCGCACGCGCCGCCCAGTTGCAGGCGCCCGCTGCCGAACACGGCCCGTAGGAGCCCACTGACTGGGCCGCCGGTGGCCATTCCCGCTCCCACCGGCGGCCCTCCGTACGGCCCTCACGGTCGCCTCGCCCCCCGGCGGCGGCCGTGAGGGGCTGCCCAGCGGCACAACGGCGTATGCGTGTCCGCCAGTTTGCGCCGTCAAACGCTTGGGCCCCGCCGGCATGTACGGCGGCGGCCTTGCTCTGTGGGCCGGCATCCCCGTCGGAGCACCACAGGTTGTGAGAGATGCGCATCAGGTGCGTGTGGGGAGGCGCGCCAGCCTGTCTCGTGTACGGCACTTTGCGCTGCTTGCGCCTTTGGTCCAGCCCAATAACGCGGGGATGTGGACTCTATGCGGACTTCGATCTACGTCGAAGCCCCTCTGTTCGAATAACAGAGGGGCTCTGACCTGTGTGCCCCCGGCAGGATTCGAACCTGCGACACCCGCTTTAGGAGCGGGATCGGATTCGTGATCGGGAGTGTTCGTGAGTACCGGACAGTGCTGTCCTTGCAGGTCAGCGCCGCCTGGGGACGGTCCTTGATCCTGGCCATCTTGGCTGATGCCCGACGATCCGCTCACGCATCGCGCACGCATTTCAGCTGTCTGGCCAGGGTGTCGCCCGCCGCCGCCATGCGCGTCGGGGCGGCAGGAGGGCCCGTTCGGACACCGTTACGCGTCGGGGGAGGGTGACACCCTGGTCAGGGTTTGGAGTCGCAGTCCCAGAAGGAGTGCTTACACATCGAACGTGCCCTCTGCATTCGAAGTAGGCCACGACGGCGTCAGCGCCTCGCGGATGACTGAAGTGCATACTCCAGCCATCCGCGAGGGCATGGCGCTACGCGATCATCACGTGAAGTGCTCCAGCAATCATGATGAACGTGGGAATGGCGGCGGGCAGTCCGCCTACTGCTGCGGCAGGAATCGACGCTGCACCTGCGACTGCGATGATCACGGCCCATCGCAGCGGAAGGCGCTCTGGCTGTCGCTCCACTTCGTTTAATCTGCTACTACTGCGTACGCTCGGCAAAGGCGTATCTCCTACTCTGCTGTCCGGCTGAGGATCGGAGCGCCGCTTGTGGTGGCTCCCGGCTGGTGCCCGGGAGTCCGCGGGCCTCAACGGTGCTGATCCGGCTACCCTCTTGGGCTGCGACTCTCACAATGCCTGCGCTCTCCTCGCAGAGGCGAGTGCACTACGAACACGGCTTAACCCGCCTGTTACTATGTATAAACAGCTAGCTGCGGAGCACTTACAGGCGGGTTAAGAGGTTCAGAACAAGGGGTTCAAGCTGGTGGTCAACTCGTTCGACCTGCTTCCCCTATCGGCGAGCGAGCTCAAGCGGTTCCATGCGCGCTACGCCAAGCTTCAAAAGATCACCGCTGAAGCCAACCGAGCGTCCACGCGCTTCGCGGAGGTCAGGACGGGCAAGCAGCTGGTGCTTCGCAGCGGCTTCGTCTTCCGCCAAGACTCAGCTGAGGTGTCGGGAGATGCCTCCGACCGTCTTCTGCCTCCATTGGAGCAACGGCCACCGGCCACCCGGCTGGCGTCGCCACGGGGCATCGCTTTGAAGACCTTCCTTACTGCGACATTCGTTGCGCAGTCCCGCACCTCCGGCGAGCGCCCCACGAACACGCTGCCTCTCAACGATCAAGACACGGTCAGCTGGGTTGATCTCTTCGCCACGCCTGCTGTTCGAGGGGGTGGCGTGAAAACCTACGCAAGTATTCGGGACAAGAAGGCACGCCAGCTCCAACATGCCTTGGGCCGCCTCGCCAGCCCCGAGGTGCAACTCGTCTATCTGCCGAATGCTTCGAAGGCTGTGGGCAAGTACGAGGGGTTCCTACTGCTGCATGAACAGGGCACACCGTACGGCGGTGGGGAGAATTCGGATCGCTACACAGTTCCCGGGCAGGATGGGGGGGATCTCCTGCTCACCCTTCCGGCTGGACTGTTCACCAAGGGCTGGATCCATCTCCTGGAAGACAGTGAACTCGCGTTCTTGCTGATGATCGCGTGGCTGCATGCTCGGTTCGGCCATCAGCCGGTCTTCGCAGCAAGCGACATCCGCTTGCTCCAGTTCGGACTAGGAAAAGACGCCTACGAAGCTCACCGCATGCTTAATCGCTTCGGCCTCGTGGAGGTCGAGGAGGACCCCGAGCGATACTTCGAGGGCGGCAAGATTGCTGGCTTTCAGGACGGCCAGCGGCCTCAGCTGCATCGCTTCCAACTGGTGCCCTCAGGATTCGACGAGCAGGCGACTGATAAGGTGTGCGACGTGATCGAGCGCAAGCTAGCCTAGGCTCCGCCAGGCTCCTGACACGTGGTCCACGTCTGGTTTACAGGCTCTGATCAGCGACGTGACAGAAGCGGATCACGGTGAGGCAGGCAGCCAACGAGTACCCCGTATGCCTTCCGCGACTCGAGACGAAGGCCCGCAGTGCCGACGGCACGCCGATCGCGCATCAGCGGTGCCCCGTGCGCGGCGAAACGCCGGCCGCCGAGCGCTCTGCGCCCATTGCGTGATCCGGGTGCGCTGGAGCTGGATGGCGACGGCGGCGGCCTAGAGCGAGCCCGTAGACGAACAAAGCGCTGACCAGTGTGTGCTTGTAAAGCTGGTCAGCGCCATACCGGGCGTTTGGTTCAGTCGGCCAAACAGGTAGGCCCCGGTGAGCGCGTCGCCCAGGACTGGCCCTGGGACGGAGCCGACCGCGAGGACACCTCCGTAGAGGCCGGAGGCTTTACCGCGCTGCGCGCCGTCGAAGGTGACATGGAGGATTGCCAGGACCTGCGGAATCATCACTGCGGCCCCTGCGCCCTGGAGTCCCCCGGGCATTGATCGCTGTAACGGCGCTGGTAGATACCTCACCCCACTCCACCGTCCTGTTCTTCCCGGTCACGTGGATCAGCATCCGCCGCAGCGTTCTTGGGCAGGGAGAGGTTGAGACCGATTGACTGGATGGCCCGGTCAACGACCTGCATCGCTAGCGTGAAGGTCTGCGGATCGTCGAAACTGTGGAAGAGCTCATCTAGCTTCCGCCGAATCCTGACCCTCTCTTCGGGCAGGGATTCGGACTCCGCCGCGCGGATCGTTTGCTGTAGGGCCTGCAGAGCTGCCAGTACAGAGGTCACCTTGGCTTCCGGGTCTCCTGCGGCGAACTGTAGATCGGCGTATCTATCCACCCACCAAACCGGCCCCAAACGAGGGTCCACGAGCCTCTCGGTGAGCAGCCCCAAGCGAACCGTCTCACGATGTTGTGCCAGCCGAAGTCGCTCCTCCTCGCGAGCCCTTACCTTTGCTGCTGCTCTGACACTTCTTGGGACACGTACCCGTGCCTCACCCTCGACGAGAAGACGGCTGTCTTCCCTCACCGGATCGGCAAGTATCCGATTCATGGCGTCTGATGCACTCGATGCTTGGCGGACGCGGTACTTGCCTGCCACAGCGGTGACCGCGTCGTACAGGAGTGAGCGCGCCACTGCGTCCGGGTGTAGCAGTGGCTTTTCGCTGTCAGGGGTGAGCCTCCACGAATAGTGGACAACGACCTGGAAGTACAAACCAGGATCCGCACTTTCCACTTGGGCGACCAGTGAGGGACGTGGCACGCGCTGGCTGTGCCATCTGGAGCTTCGAGGGAGACATCGGGGCCAAACGCGCATTCTCACATCGGAAGCTCATTATCGTCGCCCGCCGTGCCGCGCTCCCGCTGCTCGTCCGAGTCAGGAGCCGTTGACACAGGTGCAGGATCCACCGATTGGAGCACCCGCTCAAGGAAGCGGTCGACGAGCTGGTCGTGGAGTGTGCCCGCAGGCGTAATTACCTGCTTGATCGGATGGTTCAGGGGGCTGCTCCGCACATCGGCTAGCGCGATGATGAGGTCGACCACCTCAGCCGTAGGTAGCTCCCCAGATTCGGCAGCACGCCTCCAACGGAGAAGCGCCTGCCCGGTCTCCTTCTCGTCGGACTCGAAGAGGTCCCGCCACCCGTCCGTAAGCCGGGCACGCAGAGCCTCTCCTCGTGCTCCTTCAGCCTCCAACAACCGCTTAACCAATGCGAGATCGCTTGATCGGTTGTCTGCTACCGAGAGGCCGAACAAAGCCAGGAAGGTCGCTGCCCCTGTCTGAACGGTGCTGCACCAACTGGCCAGCGTGTCAACGACCTGCAAGCTCAGTTCGGGCTCTGCTGCAAGACTTCGCAGGGTGGCGATGGCCTCAGGCTGGACAAAGGGGGCGC
Source organism: Streptomyces sp. NPDC050610 (assembly GCF_040654875.1). NCBI lineage: Bacteria > Bacillati > Actinomycetota > Actinomycetes > Kitasatosporales > Streptomycetaceae > Streptomyces > Streptomyces sp. NPDC050610. Next base: position 184,546 of record NZ_JBFAIV010000014.1, read on the forward strand.
CTGGGGTCTCCAGCACGTAGCGCAATCGAGTGAGCGCCTCGCTCGTGAACGTCCGGCCGAAGGAGCCACCGCATGCCTGAGCTACCGCGCGCTGCCGCACCGGCAAGGACTTCCCCCTGGCCCAACCCGCGAGTTTCTTACGCGTCTGGGCGCCGAGTGAGGGATGTGCAGCGAGCTCGCTCAGAAGATCGGCCGCCAACTGCCGATCTTCCTTCTTGTTTGAATCCAGCCATTTCTCTACAAGATCGAATACCGTGCCGACGCCAGCTGTTTCGGCAAGTCCTGTGAGGGCGGTCGCTAGACAAGCGAGATGATCATTCGCGGGCCCGTTGGCCGCGCTGATGTCCTGAAGCCATTGCCGCAGCACCGGTACCAGTTGTTCCCGGCGGAGCCACAGGTACTGGAGCGTGGCCTTGCCGAGACCCGGACGTTCCTTCTCAAGGGACGCCGTTCCATCCGTAGAGCGGAAATCCACATGAGCCTGCTCCAGGCGAGTCGCGGCGTCCGGCCCGGCCAAGAGCCCGCCCTTATCGGCAGGCCAGTCGATCTTCGGATGTTTGAGCAGGAGATCTGCACAATTCAGCACCACAGATGCAGGCGCGCAATCGAGGAATGCTGTTGAGATTCTGATCGCCCTCTTCGGGGGCTCCTGCGCATCGGTTCCGCCGAACCATTTGGTCAGTAGATCTTGCCAACCGCGGTACTCGTCGAGGACTGTATCGTCCTTGATACCTGTGGCTTTGCCGATGACTCTTGCGAGGTGAACAGCATCGGCCGGTGGCGCTTTGTCGGGCAGCAGGTCACGGAAGACGCTGCCTTCTTCATGGAGCCAGGCCCCGCGGCCCTCGGTTTCCTCTTGGCTATCGAGAGCTTTCTTGGTGATCTCGATAGCATTAGGGCGACCGATTGGAATTACCGCGATTCCGGCATGTGATCCAGCGGTGTGGGTCCTGGTCCACACTCGTTCTGCCGCAGTGATCACCAGATACCGGCCTTCGCCACGGGCTGCAGCAGCGTAGGTGCTGAGATCGCTGTAGAAAGTGTTCGGCAGGGGGTCGACAAGACCGCGAAGGTTCAGTAGGTAGCCGGCATTCCGCTCTCTCGGAAGGCAAGACTCATCGGGTTCCTCCCAGTCAGGCAGCAACTCGAACACGCGGCCCTGCACCTTCGGCACGGAGGCCAGCAGTTGCAGGGCCGCAGACCGGCGACCGTGGGCTTCTGGTGCGAGTAGGACCACGACGTGCACGGGAGAGCCACTCCCGTGAGCGGGGCGCATGGCCCTTAGCGCATCGTCGAAACCGTCGGGCCTGACGTAATGCTTACCCGGCATCTCGCGGAGCGGATCCACAGGGCGTGGACGTAAGTGCCTCGCGCCCGTCAAGTAATTGGTGACGTTGTTGTCGCGAAGGGCGTTGTACTGTGGCCCATAGATGGTGTTGTCATGTACATCTTGGGAAGGTCGGGGCACTTCCGTCGTTTCGTTTTCATCTTGAGGCATCAACGGGCACCCCCCATGTTGTTGTCTCCGCCTGCGGTGTAAATGCCGCCGAGTGCAATGTTTCCTGTAACCGTCTGCCGGTTAAAGAGTGGCTGCTTAGATGAATCGCCATGGCTGCGGATGGCTTGAACTAGCTCTTCCAGGGGGAGTGGGTCATCCGGATCTGTGAAGTCTCGGAGTAAGCGAGCGATGGGCGCGGTCATGCTCATTGAAACCGTTGATCGCTGTTCTGGATCGGTGGCTGCCGTAGCCTCTTCCAGGGCGTCCAGCTGCGCCAATACGGTGGCTTCCTGCTCAGGCGTGGCCTTGCGGTGCCGAATCAGTCCGATGATGCGAGTTCGCGCGTACTGATATAGATCGGTTCCCATGGTGCCAGCTACAGCTCCACTGGCCATGGCGACGAGTTCCGTCGGCGTCGTCAAGATTGCCCCCCTGTTCCCAACTAGCGCATGCGTTCGCACCCGACTGGTCCACCGTTGCACTTCTCGGCAGCGTATGTGCTCGGGGAAGTCGCCGTGAGGGAGTGGCTGATTTCGGCCTGAATTCGACTCCACCTCAATGTCAGACTGCCTGAGTGAAACTGACGATCACACGCTGGTTCTTGGACCCGCGGACGACTTGGTGGACATATCGGTTACGCCAGGGTCGGCGTGATGATCTTTCCTTCGATGTGGCGTGGCGTCTGGCGCGGCTCTATCGGCATCCTGACGAACTTCCGTACTCGGCGCATGGACATGGAAGAGGCGTACCACCGCCGCAAGACTGATCTGTGCTGGGTCTGCGTAAGAGGGCGGTCTGCACTACCTCGGGCACTGAATGCTTCAAGCGAAGGAGAGCGCCCGGAAGGCGTTGCGGACATCGGTCAGGAGCTGCCGATCGCGGGTGCAGCAGAGCTTGTTGGTCAACAGAACTACCCATCGGCCTTGTTGGGGGGCGATCTACATGCCGGTGTCAGTGAAGCCGTAGTGGACCCAGATGACATCGGTTGGGTCACTGCTGGGGGCTGGGCGCCAGAACAGGCCGCGCACGGGTTCCAGGTTGCCCGTCTGGACGGCCAATGAAGTGCCGCGTGGGCTCTCACTCGGGCTGGGCGGTCTCTGGTGGGCCGGAGGGGCGGGTCAGGTGAGGAGGTGGTTGAGGATCCAGTCGGCGAGTTTGCTGGTGACCGCGTTGTGCGGCGTGTTGTCGGTATCGAAGACGATGTCGTTCAGGTGGAAGCGGTCCGGGGCCTGGTTGAGGAGGTTGAGGTTCGGGTCGATGTTCCACGTGATCGGGTCATAGGTGACCGCTGCGGCGCTGATGGCCGGGACGAAGGAGCCCATGGTGCCGCCGGGTACGCCGTCCAGGGACAGGACCTCAGTGGTCCTGGAGCGGCGCAGTTGCGGGCCGGCGTGCATGCCGCCGATCTTCTGGTTCGTGCCCTTGTCGGGCTTGAAGCGGGCGGTGGCGCTGGCGACGAGCGCCTGGCAACGGACGGTCGGGCAGACGGCTCGCGGAGCGGAGCAAGCTGCTGTCCGTCAGGTCGGCAGGCGCCAGTGCGGGCCGTCGGGGTCGCCGAGCCACACGGTCTGGTCCCACTCGGTGACGGTCATGCCGAACGCCCGCTGATCGGGGGTGCCCGCCTGCTGCCAGAGGGCGAGCGCGTTCTCGACCTGGTCCCACAGGTTGGCCGGGCCGTCCTGGTGCACCGTCCAGCCGCCGCCGTCGGCGGGTTCGGTCCACGCCTGGGAGCCGGTCGCCACGTCCAGCAGGGCGACGCCGTTGCCGGTGCGTACCAGTTCGGCTGTAGGGGCGGCCAGTTGGGCGACGAAGTGTCCCGTCCAGTCCTCCAGCAGGTCTGGGCTCGTCCGGGTGTGGCGGGTGGTGCCGGGGTGGGGGTAGAAGGTGGGGCGGGGCGGGCGTTCGTGGGGGCGAGCGAGCATGTACGAGACCGTGTCGCCGGTGAAGCGGCCTCGGGCAATCCCTTCGTCGTCGAGGGCGAGGCGGATCAGGCCCGAGGCGAGCATCCAGCCGCTGAGGGTGGTGGTGATGCTGCCGCCGTCGCGCAGCTGCCACAGCCATGACGGCGGAATGGTGCGCACGGCGCAGGTGGCGATGATGGCATCGTAGTCGGCGCCGGCCTGGTGCCCGCGCAGGCCGTCGCCGGTGACGAGGTGCGGGGCGTGACCGGCGGCACGCAGGTGCCGGGCCGCCGCTGCGGCCACGTCCTGGTCGTGCTCAACGGAGGTCACGTTCTGGTCGCCGAGCCGGTGGCACAGGAGGGCGGTGGAGTAGCCGGTGCCGGTGCCGATCTCCAAGACCTTCTCGCCATCGCCGATGGCGGCGAGGTGCGGCATCCGCAGGACGAGGGAGGGCAGGGTGCTGGAGGAGGTGGGCCGTCCGGCCAGCGGGCCGGAGGCGTCCGCGGCGCCGACGCCGTCGACCTGAGTCACCCACGTGGTGTCCGCGTACACCATGCGCAGCCATGCTTCGTCGCCCAGCTGCTCGCGGCGCACCGGCTCCCATCGGGTGCCGTCGGGGCGGAAGACGGCGTCGTCCAGAAAGAGTTCGCGGGGCACCGCTTCGACGGCCGATCGCCACGCGGGGGCAGGGAGTTGGCCTTGCCCGTCGAGTTCGTCGGCGAGGCCGTGGCGCAGGGCGGTGCTGGTGGTCATCGGCGGTCCCGGTCGGGGTATTGGAGCTGGTCGGCGAGGGCTGCGGCAATCTGGTCGGCGACGGGGAGCCAGGCGAATTGGCCGTTCGGGTTGCATTCGTACCAGTGCCACCTGCCAGCGGCGTCGAGCCCGAAGTCGAATGCCCCGTAGGTCAGGTGGAACGTCGTCAGGTAGTCGTGCACGGCCTTGGCCACGTCGGGCGGGGTGTCGAGGGGGGTGTAGGAGAGGTCGTCGTAGTAACGGCGCCAGTCCAGGCCCGGAGAGCCGTCGATCCGTACGGCGAAGAGCCGGTCGCCGACGGCTGTGAGCCGGATGTCGGCGACCTTGTCCACCCGTTGCTGGAACAGGTGCATCGTCTGGCCGACGCCGGCGTCCAGGTCCTCCGGGTCGACCTCCTCGACCCATACCGTCAGGCTCTGCCCCCGGTCGTCGGCGTAGTCGCTGTTGTACAGCGGCTTGTAGACCACCGGCCCGTACTCGGCCGCGAACCGCCGTGCCTGTTCGACCTCGTTGGTCAGGAGCGTCGGTGGTACCCGCAGCCCGCACCGGGCCGCCGCCACCAGTTGGGCCGGCTTATGCTCGGCGGCCCGGTTGCGCCAGGGATGGTTCACATAATGCGCGCCCGGCAGCGCGGCCAGGATGCCGCCGAGCCCGTAGCGGGCCTGCTCCGCACACCAGCGGGCATCCTGCGTATCCAGCCCCGCGGGCGCGGCATACGGCCGCGGTCTGCGCCAGTACACCGATCGCACGCCCTCCAGCGCCGTGGCACGGGTCGCCGTCCGCACCTCGCCGACGAGTCCGCCGCCGTCCACGCGCACCGTCACGCTGACGGAGTCCGGGAAATCCGCCGGGTCCAGCCGGACGACCGGCACCTCCCGCCTGCACAGCTCCGCGATCACGACATCCGCCGTCGCGTCATCGAGCTGCGTGACGACGAGGACCGGTGACGGGGCGGTCAATCGTTGTCCCCGTCCTGGTCGCTTCCCTCATCCGGAGTGCCGTCCAGCGAGGTCTTCGTCTTCGTCTCCACGGACGTCTCGCTCCGCTTGTGCCGCTCCAGGACCGGCACGCCCCGGCCGTCCGGCCCGACCCACCTGCCCATCTGGCTCTGCGGATCCAGTACGACCGTGGCCGCGGCCAGCACAGCCGTCGTCGGGAAGGGCCGCATCCGCGACACCCCCCACGGCCTCGGAGTCAGCTTCTCCACCGGAACCTCCCTCACATCGGGCAACGATGATCAGTGTGGGACCCCACAGCCCTCGGAGGTAGACCGCCTCACTTCGGCGCACTCACCCCTTGGGCGGGCCCTGCCAATAGTGTTCCAACATTTCGGTGGGCCAACTGGGCTGCAGGGTCTCTCCTCGGGGGCCCATCTCAACGAACCACGGGCTGATGTCAATCACTGGCGTTCCCTCAACGGCATCCAGGTCCGTCACGTGAAGGTCCCTGCCGTCGATGCGCAGTAGACGCGGGTGCGAGATAGCAAGTTGATTGGGACGACGGTGATTCCGGTGGGCGAACGTGCCGGTCGAAGGCCAGGCTGGGTTGTTGCGGGGACTGCGAGCATGGAGCGCAACGTCGTCAGGTGAAGCCAGATGAAAGCGCCAAACTACCTGCAAATGGGAGAAATCGCCCAACCCTTGAAGAGTCTCAAGAGGAAAATGGCTGTGGAGGCGGATGATCGACTCGACGCCGCCCTGGAAGTCATCGCCAGGACTGGTATGCCCGCCCACTACAGTGGCAATCGATCGGACCTCGAAAACATCAGGCATTGATTCTCCCGCTCTTCCCGACTCAAACGGTCGCCGTCGCGCATCCCGCTCTGGGCTATAGATGACACGGCACAGTCACCCTACGCGGCGGAGTACAGCGCGGGCCCGTTCGTCGAGTTCAGCGGCTAGGGAGCCGCCACGACCCCGGACCGGGGAGAGCGCGCGACGCATCTGTACGACTGTCTCCCGAGCTCGACCGGACTGAACGCCGGTCATTACATCCAAGCCCTGCGACCAAGTCGCGCAAGCAGCGTCGAGCTGGCCTTGTCGAACTTGGACATCCCCGAGGTATCCGAGGGTGACCGAGTGGGTGCGTGCGAAGGGCTGAACCCGACGTGTACGTACGCTGCGTTTGAACTCCACCTCAGCGCCCTTAAGGTCCCCAAGATCCCGCAAAGTACACGCCATCTCGTGAGCGAGGCTGGCTTCTCCGAAGAAGAAGACCCTGGTGGGTTCGCCCGACTCCGCCGAACCCGCGTCGCTGAGGTCGTCCTCAGCGCCACGCAATGCCGCCCGAGCGTCCTTCGCTCGTCCCGCCACGGCGAGTGCTCGGGCGTGGACGACGCCTAGCAGGGCTTTCTCCCGTGGGCTAGCGAGAGCGTACCGGCCTCGTTCCAGGGAACCGGCGGCAAAAGCCAGGGCTCGGTCAGGGCGCCCGAGGTCGACACACTGGTGAGCCATGGCGCGCATGATGTGCCCAGCCAACGGGGCGTCCTCAGCTTCGGCAGCGAGCTTCACCGCCAAGGTGAAAGCTTTCTGTGCTGCGGCATGTTCCAGGGAATCGAAGGCCATCCATCCGGCGAGGTACACCAGTTCGCCGGCAGCAGACATCAGATCACGCCGTACGCGCTCGGAGGGGAAACGCCCCGATACGTAGTCTGCGACGTCCGTCTTCAGGTAGGCGATCAGTGCTGCGTGTCCTGCCCGGCCGCCAAGGCGCTGATCCCGTCGAGAGAAGAAGGTCATGGCCTCACGGACACTTTCGACGTGTGCATCCGTCACGGTGAACTGAGAGAGCGAAGACCGAACTCGTGCCCGCTGGAGAGCCTCGTCCCACCATCGATCTGTGGGTAGAGCGGAACCAGCCAGCGAGTAGGCCGAGTTCGCCAGCATCCGCCGACGATCCATGTCCGTCCCTCCGAGATCAGCCAATGCGGCGACCGTATCCACGTCCCAGCCAAGAACCGTCGGCGAGCCCTCCTCCGGACCAAGTCCGATCTCGGTGAGCGTGACAACACGCCCCAGCCCTCGCGAGAGCGTCTCACACAAGATAGACGGCGCCCGGCCGCCAGGGCGGCTACCCCTGATCCACTGATTGATGTGCGAACGGGTAACGGAGGTCAGTTCACTGGCGTGGTTCTCCGCGGCTGTCCGTCGGAAATGAGCAGCCAGACGCTCCTGCGGCCAGCCCAGCTCACGTACTACGGCCTCCAGCTGGACGTTGCGTGCACGCGCCATAGTGCGCTCCCTGTCAGAAACGATCTTTACCCGCGTTACCCACATCCCAGATCGCGCTGGGGTATCTGCGGTCAGCGATTCACGGTTGGCTCATCAGCACGACGTTATTCCTCAACCACCCCAGCTCGAAGAGGGTTCGCTGAGACCAACTCGGAAGGGTGTCGCATGCGCTTGTCCAACCGACGAGCCCGCCTCACGCCCCGAAATCCACATAGCCGCTTTCGAGGAGGTGCTACCACTATGGCCAGATCTCTCGCCAAGGCCACACGCAGGCCGAGCCGCCAGAAGACTGCCCGTCCAAGTACCCGAGTAGATGCCTCGTACCCGCCCGAGGCAAACGATCCCGAAGACGGTGGCCTCGACCACCCGTCTACGGCTACTGCCAGTTCCTACGTGCCCGAGGCCAATGACCTGGTATACGACACGAAGGTCGGTCGGGACGCGGTCGTGGTGGCCGAGCCCGGCACCTACGCGCTGGACGAGGCGTACCTGCGGCCGCCGTGCGGCCAGGGGCCTGGGTGGGGCGCGAAGGTCTGCGATCTGGAGCCGCTGATGCTGCACGCCGTTACCGGCTGGCGTGAGTGATCTGGTTCCTGATGCTGGTGGCGTTCCTCGGGGGGCAGCACGGTCTTCCTCCTGACGCAGGGCGAGCGCCGGCGTTGACGGTCGCACGGGATGGATCGTTCCGTGCGGGCACTCATCGGGGCCCACCCCCGTGGACAGCGTCATCTTTTGCTTGGCCGCGTGTGCCGATAGGTACGGGCGGTTCTTAGACCGGCCGTCGTCACGACCGGAGCCAGCCCCAGTCCGGGCTCCGTGGCACGGTCGCCGGTCCGTCCCGCGGGGCGTGTGACCCGCGCCGGTTCGCGTGGACGGGATGTGGTCCGGGGCCTCGGGAGCCCCCGACCGCGACGGCTGCCCCGTCTCCCACCCCGTCACAACGGGGCAGCCGCTACCGGCCCTTGACCGCCCTGGTCGTTACCGGGGCGGGGCCGCCCGCGCTGGTGGGGATCGCGGGCGGTCTCTGTCCCTGCTCCATTCCTTGCCATGCCCTTTCCGTTCTGTCTGGAGGCGCTGTGCACGACGAGAGAGCCGAGACCGCAACGAGCAGGTGCCAGGGCCTGCTGCTCAGTGCGCGCGGGGCGATACTGCTGGTGCGCCGCACGCACCGCCGTGACGGTGATCCGCGCTGGTACGAGGCCCCCGGCAGCCCGGTCCGCGCGGGGGAGTCGGTGCAGCAGGTACTGGCCCGCGTCGTTCGCGAGCAGACCGGACTGCGCGTCGCGAAGGGGAAAGTCGGGGCGCTCCTGGTCGACGGGCCCTCCCACGTCTACCTGGTCGGGCCGCTGCGCGGGGCGTCCGTCATCAGACTGCCCCGCCGGTCCTCCTCGGGCGGGCCGCCGCCATTCGACCACTACGTCTGGGCGCTGCCTGCCGAGCTGAATACCTACTGCGCCCTCGACACGGCGCAGTTGCTGTGGGCCGCGCTGCGGGCGGTCCCCGGCCCGACGCGCGGCCGTGCGTCGGGCCGGTACGGCCGTGCCGCCTGACCGCTGCCCACCGGCAGAGCCGGTCACGAAGCCCCCTCGACGGGCGCCGGGCGCAGGCGTCGCACGCCGCCCTGTATCCGGTGCCGTCCACCCGCCCGCCGCGTATGACGAGACTGCGGAGATCCGATGACGCTCACCCCCCACCAGCCGGTCACCATTGACGTGCTGTTCGCCGACGCGGCCGCGCGCATCGAGGCGAGTGCGCGGGCCCTGTGGCCGGGCCGCGCGGTGCGCCTGGGCGCGCACCTGCCGTCGGTGACCTGTTACGTCCAGCACGTCGACGTCGGCGGCCGCGCTCTGGTCGCGAAGATCAGCTACCTCGGGGTCTCGCTCGTCTCGCTGCTGCGCGGGGTGCGCGGCGACTGGCCGACCGTGCAGGCGGCCCAGGCCGCCTACCTCACCGCACCGAGCACCCTGCTGGACCGCGAGGCCACCCAACTCCGCCTGATGGAACAGGTGCCGGGGCTCGACGCCTGCCCGGTCGCCGGGGTGCACAGCGGCGTCCTGTTCACCGGCCGGGTGAGCGGACCGACCCTGGCCGACCTCCTGACCACCGCGCCGGAGCGCACCGCCGAACTGCTCGGCCGCGTCGTATGCACGCTCCGCGCCCTCCAGCACCCGCCACTGCCCCGCGGGGCCACCGTCCCGCAGACGCCCGAACGCGGCATCGGCCCTGTCTTTGTCCGCAAGTTCCGCGGTGGCGCCGGGCAGCTGTACCTGCGGCAGCTGGGCGCGGAACGCATCCCGGACGACCAGGAGCGCGAGCAGACCCGGCTGCTGCTGACCAGCGCCGTCGAGCGGCTGATGCGGCTGCGCAAACTGCCCCAACCGCGGTGTCCGGCGCTGCTGCACGGCGACCTGAAACCCGAACACCTGCTCTTCCCCCACGGGGCCGGCGGGGCCCCGGTCTTCCTCGACCCCGGCCTCCAGTACGGCAGCGGCTGCACCGACACCGCCAAACTCCTCTCCCGCACCCTGCTGCACCTGCTGGCCACCCCGCCCAGAGTCCAGGCGGACCGGATTGTCGAGGGCATCGACGCGTTCGCCCGAGGCCAAGCCCGGGCCTTCGCCCGCCCGGCGGTCCAGGAGTTGTGGCTGCGGCAGCTGGTGATCACGTGGCTGATGGACACCGTCAACATCACCTCCAGCTACCTGTCCGCTCCCGCCGCGCTGCCGCTGCCCACCCCTGCCCCGGGCCTGCTCGACCGCGCGCTCACCGTTGCCACACTCGCGGACCGCGGCAGCGCGCTGCTCGACGAGGACCAGCCGATGCACCGCCTGTGGCCCCGCCTCCTGGACGACGTGAAGGCCCTGGTCCGCGTCGAGAGCGGAGCCGCCCGGTGAACGGGGTCTGCCAGCCGCCGCCGGGCCCCGCGCGCAGCAGGGGGACGGTGGGGGCGGTGGGCATCGTCGGGGCCGGGGCCGTCGGTCAGAGCGTGGCCGCTGCCCTGGTCACCGCCAGGCTCAGCCACCGCGTCCGGATCACCTCGCTGCGCCCCGCCCGCACCCTCGCGCTGGTCACCGACCTCGAAGACCTCGCCCAACTCTGCGGCTCCCCCGTACGGGCGGAGTCCTGCGAGATCGCCGACCTCACCGCATGCGAGGCGGTGGTCATCTGCCTGCGCAGCACGTTCACCAACACCGCGGCCCGCGATGTACGGATGGCCGGACTCCAGGCCAACGCCCCCCACATCGCCACCCTCGCCGGCCACCTCGTCGGCTACCGCGGGACCGTGGTGGTGGTGACCAACCCCGTGGACGTCATGACGCGGCTGCTGGCCGAGGTCTCCGGGGTGCACCGGGTGTACGGGGTGGGGTCGAACCTCGACTCCGCCCGCTACCGCCTGGCCCTCGCCCACCTCCTCGGCGTGCCCGTCTCCGCAGTGGACGGCCACGTCATCGGCGAACACGGCGACAAGGCCGTCATCTGCGCCACCGCCACCCGCATCGGCGGACTGCCCCTGACCATCCCCCTGCGGGAGGTGCGCGCCGAGCTCGCCGCCCGGCCCGGCCGGATCACCGCCGGCGGCCGGGCCCGCTTCGGCCCCGCCGCGGCCGTCCTGGCCGCTTTGCGCGCCGCCCTCGGACTGACCGACGCCGTGGTGGAGCTGTGCGCCCAGCACGGCGATGCCTGGCACGGCATCCCGCTGCATTTCACCGCCGGCACCCCCACCCCCTTCCTGCCCCCGCTCGATGCCTCCGAGGCCCGCCAACTGGCCGACGCCGACCGGAAGCTGGCCGCCGCGTACCACCAGATCCGCTACCTGCACCCCCGAGGAGAATCCCAGTGACCACGGCCGTCCGTATCGCCCCCGCCGGCGAGCGCGCCCACGCGCTCGTCGTCAGCAACCGCCCCGCGATCACCGGCTGGTCGCTGCGGTACTTCGCCCCCTGGTGGACCACCACCGCCACCGACGTCTTCCGCCCGTCCAACCGCCCCACCGTCGACGCCCGCGTGGACGCCTCCCACCGCGCCGCCATCACCCGGATGATCACCGACTACGACCACGCGGACGTCACCTACGCCGGCGCCCGCACCCTCGTCCACGAGGAAAGCGACGGCACCGTCTACGCGGCCCAGCCCGCCCAGCGCCTCGCCTACCACTCCATCCCCGCTCACCGGTGGCTGGCCGTCTCCGGGCAGGAGAACGAACCCGTGGCGCTGGCCGCCGCCCGCCTGGCCCGCGACCTGATCCGCGCCCAGCTCCTCGGCGAGGGCTGGGTGCTGCTGCACGCCTCCGCCGTCGTCCGCGACGGACAGGCCCTGCTCACCGTCGGGTCCAAGGGCGCGGGCAAGAGCACCGTCGCCACCACCCTCGCCCGCCAGGACGGCTGGGACCTGCTCGCCAACGACCGCGTCTTCGCCCGCCCCGAGCCGGACGGCACCATCCATCTGCTTCCCTGGCCCGCAGCCGCCGCCCTCGGCTTCGGCCTCCTCGACGGACTCGGCCTCTACGACATCGTCCGCCACCTCTTCCTCAGCGGCGAGCAACTGCACCCCACCCAGCACCCGCAGGTCACCCACGCCCTGACCACCGGCGACCGCGCACCGCAATGGAACGACGCCAAAAGCAAAGAGCTCAAGTGCCAGTTCTTTCCCGACCAGCTCGTCTCCTGGCTCGGCTGCACCCTGACCACGCACGCCACCGCGGCCGCCGTCCTGCACCCGCGCATCTCCGCCGCACTGGCCGTCCCGCAGGCGGGGGACACCGCCGAACTCGGCGAGGCCGACTTCTTCTCCGCCGCGACCGAGGACCGCTACCCCGACCTCTTCCACCTCGCCGCCAACACCCGCCCCGACCCCGCACCGGTCCGGGAGCGCCTGGCCGCCCTGCCCTGCCAGTCCGTGATCCTCGGCCACGACGCCGACGCCAACACCGACGCCCTCGCCCGCCTCGCCGACACCCTCGTCCAGGCCGGGTGACCTTGCCGTGCGTCTTCCGCTCCCCGTCGACCCCCGGTGCGCGCCCACCACGGCCGACGACTTCTGCCTCCGCCCCCTCCACCTCGACGAGTCCGACGAGGTCGCCCCGGACGGCTGCGGCTTCACCTCGGGCAGCTTCACCGTGTCCTGGGAGGACCCGGCTCCGGTGAGAGCCACCGTGCGCGTCGCGCCGCTGTGGTGCGAGCACCGCACCGGCCTGGACGATCCGGCCGCGGTGAAAGCCGTCGGCGGGCACTGGGCGGACACCGCCACCACCGCGATCCACTGGCTGCACACCGGCATCCACCAAGCCGCCCGGACCCTCCCGCCCTCGCAGGCCGCCCTCCTCGAACTCCTGATCACCAGCCCCACCGCCGGCCGCGCCCACCACTACGCCCTCCGCTTCCGCCACATGACCCTCAGCGTCGAAATCCGCGCCCACGGCCAGCGCAGCACCTGGACCATCCACCACCGACCGCCCACCACCACACCGGCACCCGCCCCCTACGCCACAGCGGGATGGGGCGGGCATGAGGCCCCGACTCCGGCATCGGCATCAGCCCCCTTGCCTGACTTGCCGTCAGCCTCGTGAACAGTGAAAGACCCCATGCTCCAGCAGCCCAAAACCCCGAAAGACGCGGTCGTTCCCTACATCACCACCCGCATCGGAGAAGAGCTCGGAATCGGGACGATGCTTCGGGCGCACCCGACGCAGGGCCTGTACTACGCCGATGAGATCCCCGGCGACCGGGGCCTCCGCGGCGCGCTCTGGGCACGCCGCTTGCACAACCCCCGCGACAACGCAGGCCAGCCGACCGGCGTGCCGCTCTTCGCGAAGGTGCACCCGTCCCGGCAGCGGGAATGCATGTACGCCCTACGCTGCCAAGTCTGCTGCCGGCAACCCGGGAACCGCACCGAGCTCGGATACCTCTTCCTGCTGGAGCTGCCGCCCCCCGACGACGCGGACGCCGAGTGGCCCGAAGGGGCGCAGACGCCCCACCCGCCGCTCTGCCTCCCGCACGCCAAACTCTCCGTCGACCGGTGCCCACCTCTTCGGGACGGCCACCTCGCAGTACGCGTGAAGACCCCGCGCCTGTACGGAATCTGAGGACTTCCCGTCACGGTACGAGACAGGCAACTGGACGTCGCGCCCGATGACGAGCGCGCCGTGGCCTACCAGGCCCCCCGCGCCCGCTGGCACCTCGCCACCCAGCTCGTGCGGCGCCTGTGCGGCGTCACCGTCATCGACCTGACGGCGGAGCTCGCCGCCGCGGGGCTGGGCCGATGACCACCCCGCCACCGGCCGACCTCCCACGATTACGCGCCGCTCCGGGCACGCGGCCCGCCGCACGAGACCCACCCCGAACCCCATCACCAGCACCCGAGAAACGAGGATCACCGCACGTGAGCAACAACAACAAGAAAGACACCGTCGCCGCCGCCAAGAACAAGATCAAGGCGGACCGCAACAGCGACAAGAAGGACGCCAAGCGGAACCAGGGAGCCCTGGCCGACCGGGAAGTGCGCCTGCACACCCCCAAGAACGACAACGGCAGGGCCCAGTGACCGCGGAAGAAAGCGTCGCGCCGGACGAGGACCAGACTCTGCCGTCCATCCCGCCCCGCAAACGACTGCGCGGCACGGCGACGGAGGAATTCGACCAGGCGGCGGCCGCCGACTACACGGACAGGAAGGCCAGCATCCGTAACATCGCCGCGCGAACCGGCCGCTCGTTCGGGGCGATCCACCGGTCCCTGACACGGCAGAAAGTCACCTTCCGCCCACGCGGCGGCGCGCACCGCTCAGCCACCAAGGGAGAGGTCCAGTGAACCGTCGCTCCGACTCCACGGTGCCGCACGTGCCCGAGCACATCGCCATCGTGACCAACAACGTCGAAGGCAACGGAAAGGGGGACCCGAGCCGACGCGCCGCCGCCCACCGCACCTGGGCCGAGGCCGGCGCGCATCTCGTCTTCCAGCAGGAACTGCCCGACGGCGACGCCAACGGCAAGACGGTGATGTACGACGCCACGAACAGGCTCGCGATGCAGCACATACTCGGCCCGGAGAGCTATACCGCGCTCTTCTGGGACCCGGAGGTCTTCACCTGCCTGCGGGAATGGGACCACGGACGCCGCGCCTGGTCGGCACCGGTCCCGCCGCCGTTCCCCTCCTCGGGGCATCCGTCCACCTGAGCTACGACTCCTCCGCACAACGGGAAATCGAAGCCGGATGGACGACGGGCTACGCCGACAAGACGCACATGATCAACAGCCGCCCGCACACGATCCCCGCGATCGTCGGCATCGACCGCAACAACTACCGCATGGGCGATCCGAACGCTCCCCGGCTGGAGGAGATCCCGGACCTGCCGCACCGCGCGCACCGCAGCCGGCCGGGACCCGACGGCACCCGGATCATGGACACCGTCCCCGACGAGACCCTGCACCTCGCGGGCCTGACCGACGCCGTCGGCCACCTGTCCGCCGACCGGGACGTCAGCAAGATGACGACCATGGCAGCCTCCGCCTCCCACGGCCCGGCGACCACCGTCGATGCCGTCTACGCCGACCACCGGCTCCTGCCCGCCCTCGTAGACGCCGAGACCATCGACATGCGCGGCATCAGCGACCACGACGCGGTCCTCACCCGCTGGCACTGGGCCACCCTCGCCGAACTCCTCAGCGACCTCTCCCTCTGGGCCACCCCCGAGTACGAGACGCCACCCGCCCCCAGCCGCCAGGGCGAGTTCTCGCTGCGCACAGCCTGAGAGCTGCCGCTCGGCGCACCGGCGGCACCCACCCGGCGCATCGAGCGGCGACCAGTCGGCCGCGCGTACGGGCCACTGACGCTTTCACGTCGGCCGACATGTTTCTCCTGTTGTCTTCTGGCGGTCAGCGGGTTCGGCGGTGGCCTTTCTGCTGGTTCGGGGCTTTGGTCGCCCTCCGTGCTGTGGAGGGCAGCGGGGTGCCGGTGGCTGTGGCCGTGGTGGCGTTGGCGGGGAGGTTGGCGAGGCGGCGTATTCGCCAGACCAGTACGTCGCTGATCGATTCCGCGCTGTCCAGTTCGCGGCGCCGGGTGGCTTCGGTGAGTAGTGCGGTGGGTTGGTGTCCGGCTTGTTGGGCGTCGGTGAGGGTGGCGGCGAGTGCGTACCAGCCGGGCTCGGCCAGTACCCGCTCCGCCAGATGCGGCACCGCTCCCCTCACGGCGGCGGCCTGCCGCTCGCGCAGAGGGCGTGCGAGCCGGCGGCCTCGCTGGTAGAGAGCTCCCAGCGGGGGGCCTGCGGCGTTCTGGTAGGCGGCGCGGAGGTGGTCGGCGGCTTGGCGGGCGGCGGCGGCCTGCTGGGCGTGGTGGCGTTGGGCGTGCCAGTTGGCGGTGGCGAGGGCCAGGAAGAACAGCATGTCGATCGCCATCGCCGTCGTCGCGCCGTCTTCTCCGCGCCCGAGTGCGGGGCCGCCGTGGACGAGGTCGCGGGCGGCCCGTCGCAGGGCGCGAGTGTGGTGGTGTTCGGCGCGGATGTGGGAGCGGGAGGCTCGCTCGAAGGTGGCGGCGGCCTCGCGCAGTTCCCGCCGGGTGTGGGCGGCGGAGGTGGTGAGCAGCGCGTCGAGGATCTCGCTGGCCGCGGCGAGCTGCCCGGCTACGATCCCGTCCTCGCCCCGGTCGATGACGAGCACCGCCGACCAGGCCGCCTCAGCTGCGGCTCGCCGTGCCGAGGACGGACTGTGCACCCGTCGCAGATCGCTTCGGTCCTCGTGGTCTGCGCCCGATCGTGACCCCAGGCTGGTCGCGGTGAAGCGTTTGCGAATGCGGGGCAGGGAGAGGTCCGGGGCGAGTTTCGATCCGGAGTAGAAGACGGGTTCGCCGTGCTGGTTGCGGTCTTCGGGCAGCGCGACGGTGTATCCGAGCAGGTCGCCCGAGGGGGCGGCGCGTCGGCGGATGAGCAGGCCGGATCTGGTGAGGCGGTCGAAGAACTCCGTCTCGTTCTCGGCTCCGGCCACCGCGCGGCGGACGGTCTCCCGCAGTTCCTCGCGCGCGGTGCGTTCGCGGTTCGTACGGTCGGCTTTGTGGCGTTCGGCTGTGGTGGGGCGGCGGGCGGCGGTGCCGTCGCCGGCGTTGAGGCGGGTCAGGCCCAGGTCGGTCTCGATGAGGCGGCATTCGGCCTGGGCGCGTTTGCCGGAGCGGTAGTCGTCCGGGCGCCTGCCGTCTTCGCGGACCAGGGTGGCGATGATGTGGATGTGGTCGTCGGCGTGGCGGACGGCGGCCCAGCGGCAGCCCGCGTCGCCGCCGCCGGGGTCGATGCCGGTGGCGGCGACCAGGCGGCGGGCGACGTTGGCCCATTCGTCGTCGGTGAGGGTGCGGTCGTCGGGGGCGGCGCGTACGGAGCAGTGCCAGACGTGCCGCCGGGGCCGCTGGTGCCGGGCGAGGGCCTGGACGGGCTGGTCGAGGAGGAGCTGGAGGTCTTTGAGGGTGGCGGAGGTATCGCGTCCGGGGTCGGGCGAGAGCGCGTCGAAGGAGGCGACGAGGTGGGGGTCGGTGTGCTCTTCGTGTTTGCCGGGGCCGTAGAGGTAGGCGAGCAGGCCGATGGTGCGGCTACCCGGCGTGTTGATCTTGGGGATCACGGGCGGGGTGTCGTCCGCTGGCCGAGGAGGTGGGCGGCGGCTTGCTGGACACGGTCGGCAGAGTGTCGTACGGACGTGATGGCGTCGGTGATCTGGGGTGCGTCGCCGCCGGAGTTGAGGACCTTGACCGCCTGGTTGAGATTGCTGCCGGCCCAGCCGAGCTGCCGACGGGCGGCGAAGAGTTCGGTGATCACCTCACGCTCATCGGCGACCTCGGCTGCGGTGCGCTCAAGGTCGCGGGCGGCGTTCAGCGCGGACCGCGCGAGGAACCCGGCGATGGACAGACCGCACTGTGCGGCGCCGGCTTGGACGAGGGGAAACTCGTCGTCGTTGAAACGCGCGCTGAGCTGGTACAGACGCTTCTTCGCGGGGGCTTGACGAGGGCGCTGACGGGCGCGGCGGGCGGCTCTCGGGCGACTCGACTCACGCGTACGGCTGGCTTCCCCGTCAGGCTTCGGTCCGCCCT
Source organism: Streptomyces sp. NPDC050610 (assembly GCF_040654875.1). NCBI lineage: Bacteria > Bacillati > Actinomycetota > Actinomycetes > Kitasatosporales > Streptomycetaceae > Streptomyces > Streptomyces sp. NPDC050610. The sequence continues at coordinate 201,986 of NZ_JBFAIV010000014.1, forward strand.
CGGCCGATGCCTTCCGGACCGGTGCCCCCTGGCTCCGGTCCTCTCCCGCCCCCCTTGGGGCGGGGTCGGCGGAAGCTATGCTTCCGCCCCAACTTGCTCCGCCTGGGGCTGGGTTAGTGGTCGTCACCTGCGGCGAGGGGAGTTCGGCTTCATCCTTGGGGTCGTGCATGTGTGCTCCTGTGCTGGTGGGGTACGGAGGCTCAGCCGGTGCCTGCCGTGGTTTCGTCGAGTTCGGCCTGCAGGAGGTTCTTGGCTTCGTCCAGGCGGCTGCGGGAGATGCCGAAGCCCTTGTCCCGGATTGCTTTTTCGACGTTGCGGCGCGAGACGCGCCCGGCCCGGCCGAGTGGGGCTGTGCGGCCGATGTCCATGGCCTGCTCCAGGGAGAGGCTGGGCCGACCTCCTTCGGGCCTGCCGTGCTGGCTCGTTGTTTCCGCCACGTGCTTGGTGGCCGGTTCGGACACGGCGTCGGCGTCGGCGTTCTCAGAAGGTGGCGGGGTTGTGGCCCCAACCTCCCTTCTCCGAGTTGATGTGTGGCCGTTGTTGTGGCGGTCGGGGGTGGTTGGGCGGCGGGCTACGAGCAGGTAGAAGTGGACGGCTCCGGCCAGGGCGAGGGGGGCGATGGCGGAGATGACGCCGACGGTGATGTCGTCGAGGGCGAGTCCGGTGTGGCGGGCCTGCTCGTTGAGGCGGATGGCGTGCAGGACGTTGGCCCAGATGCTGGTGGCCGTGGCGATGCCGACCAGCGCCGAGACGTAGAGGCGGGCGGAAAGGGGCGCGGTCCGCAGGACGAGCAGGGCGCCGATCCCGATGGCGATGAACCCGTCGATGACGAGCGGGAACGCGTAGGTGAGCACCGCGTGGATGTGGCTGGCGGCGGCCATCTGGCGCAGGGCGTCGTAGGAGAGCGCAAAGGCCGCCACGGCCAGTAGCGCCACACCCGTGCGGATCGCGGCAGCCAGCGGCACCGGGGAAGCGGACGGGGCGGCGGGGGCGGTGTGCGGCGAAGGCAAGCGTGGTGCTCCAAAGTGCGGGCGGGGCTGGTGTGGCCGTGGTCCGGGGGACCCGTCGCGAGTCGTCGCATGGCTGGTCAGGCCAGGTACGTGTGGGGCGGTGATGTCGGGTCGACTCGTCACCGGCCCTCGACTCGTCCCCGCCCGGCCTCGTGTGGCGGTCGCGGTGCAGGCACGGCATCCGGGGCCGGTCGGCGGG